>NZ_JBQCDF010000140.1:0-6626 GCF_051961495.1 Cytophaga sp.
AGTAATATCAGCAAAGAAGTAGATTTCAATCTGATGTATAATGCATCATATAATATTGTTCAGAATTCCATACAACCCCAATTAAATAATAATTACTTCTATCATATCGCTACAGCAAAAGTCAATGTCATGCCTTACAAAGGTCTGGTATTGTCAACTGATTTCACGCAGCGTTTGTATGCGGGGTTATCTTCCGCCTACAACCAGCAATTTTTATTGTGGAATGCCGGGATCGGGTATAAGATGTTGAAAGACCAGAAACTGGAACTGCGTTTAAGTGTATTCGACTTGTTGAACCAGAATAGAAGCATTGCAAGAACGGTAACAGAAACGTATGTGCAGGATACTTATACGACTGTTCTGACACGCTATTTTATGTTTACCGTCATGTATACGATCAAAAATTTTAAATCTGCTTGAGTATGGTGAGATAGAAAATGAATACAATTTTACCGGTTGAAAATCCGTAAGGTAAAATAAATATCCGAATCCGGTTGAATCCCTTTACCCATGGTTTTTGAACATTTTTTATGGGTAACAAAGCGTACCAAACGATGCGTGAAAATGCTCTGAATGTTCGTTTTTTAAGCAGAAATGCAGTTTTTTAATATTGAATCAGCAATCAGCACCGTAATATTGGAAACGATTTCACCAAAACTCTTTCCAAATGAAAAAAATAACTTTATTGATTTCTATCTGGCTTGGTGCAGCAGCTTTCTTTTCCTGTGAGAAGAAAACCGAAGCCATTTATCAACCTCAAACCTTTGATAAAGAGGTGCAGGATCTATTGAAAAAAATGTCTCTGGAAGAAAAAGCCGGCCAGATGACACAGATTGATATCCGTAATCTTCTTACAAACGGATATGGTAATACAGATGAAAAATTAGATACTGCAAAACTGCAGGAAGCTATACAAACCTATCATATTGGTTCTATCCTGAATTGCATCCAGGCGTATACCCCGGAGAAATGGATAGAGCTTGTATCCCAGATCCAGAACGAAGCGCTGCACACAACCAATAAGATTCCGGTATTGTATGGGACAGATGCCGTGCATGGCGTTGGCTTTATGAAAGGCGCTGTGATACTGCCGCATAATATCGGTTTGGCGGCAACGCGCAACGATGCATTGGTTCAACAAGCAGGCACACTTACCGCGAAAGAAGCACGTGCCGTTGGCTTGACCTGGAACTTTGCGCCGGTGCTGGATGTGGGTCGTGAACCTTACTGGTCGCGCTTTGAAGAAACCTTCGGCGAAGATGTGTACATCACAACACAGATGGGAAGAGCCGCTGTTACAGGCATGGAAGGAAGTGATCTTACTTCTGTAAATTCTGTTGCTTCCTGCATGAAACATTTCCTTGGTTATTCGGCTCCTAAAAATGGTATTGACAGAACGCCTTCGCACATTCCGGAAATTATTCTGCGGGAATATTATTTACCTCCGTTTAAGGAAGCGATACAAGCAGGCGCTTCTACCATCATGATCAATTCTGCTGAGATCAACGGTATACCTTGTCATGGTAATAAATGGCTCTTAACAGACTTGCTCCGTGGCGAGCTGGGCTTCAAAGGGCTTGTTTGTTCAGACTGGGAAGATGTGATCCGTTTGCATACCTGGCATAAGATTGCAGCTACGCCGAAAGATGCTGTTATGATCGCCGTAAATGCCGGTGTTGACATGAGTATGGTGCCGAATGATTATTCTTTTCCGAAGTACGTAATTGAGCTGGTGAATGAAGGTAAAATTTCGATGGAGCGTATTGATGAAGCTGTTGGCCGTATCCTTACTTTAAAAATTAAATTAGGATTGCTGAAAAAGCCATTACCATCACTTGAAGATATTAAAGTAATTGGCTCAGATGCGCATCAGCAGATCGCGCTGGATGCAGCACGCGAATCGATAACTTTGCTGAAAAATAAAAACAATTGTCTGCCGTTGACTAAGGGAAAGAAAATCCTGCTGGCTGGTCCGGCGGCGAATAGTTTGTCTGCTTTGCATAGCGCATGGACGTATACGTGGCAGGGAGCCAACCAGGCGCTCTATCCTGCTTCTATACAAACTGTCAAGCAAGCCCTGGAAGTAATGACAGGACAAGGTAATGTGAAAACAAATGCTTCGCCTGTATTTACAGATGCTGCAAACTACGATGCATCATTTATACAAAAAAATGCAGCAGCGGCAGACGTGATTGTTCTATGCATAGGCGAGGACGCATATGCAGAGCAACCGGGTGTGATTAAAGATCTGAACCTGCCTGCCGCTCAAAAGCAATTGATTGTTGCGGCGAAGAAAACAGGCAAGCCGGTAATAGTATGTTTGTTAGAGGGCAGGCCGAGATTGTTCCCGGAAGAAGAAGAACTGACTGATGCCGTGCTGATGTGTTATCGTCCTGGTAATAAAGGTGCGCAGGCAATTGCCGAAGTATTATTCGGTGAAGTGAATCCTTCCGGGAAACTTCCATTCACGTACCCGAGATACAATGGCGATATTACAACCTATGACCATAAGTTTAAAGAGACCGAACAACAGCTGTCGCCGGGTGTGAGTGAGTTTATCGCATTCAATCCACAATGGCCATTCGGACATGGTTTAAGCTATACAAGCTTCAGCTATACCAATCTGAAAGTGGATAAAAAGGAATTCTCCCTTAAGGACAGTATTCAGGTACAGGTTGATGTAACCAATACAGGAAGTCGCACAGGCAAAGAAGTTATAGAGCTTTATTCACGTGATCATTATGCTTCAATCACACCTTCAGAAAGACGCTTGAGAAAGTATGCCAAGATTGAATTGAAGGCAGGCGAGAAGCAGACGGTTTTATTCACCATCAAAGCGTCGGATCTGCAATTTGTGAACAAAGATCTGATCACGGTTACGGAAGCCGGTGCATTTGATTTGATTGTTGGCAATCTTCGTACGGAAATACATTTAAATGATTAAATTGATATAGTTTATAATTCAGAGTATACTTTCCGGTTTCGGAAAGTATGCTTTTTTAAACACGGATCTGTTTTAACCGTAATACATAAAAAATATTCGTAATGATCCTGCGATTGATTCAATTACTTGTTTGTTTATTTTTACTTTCTCCTGTGCAGGCACAGCTTGTGCTGGATGAACACACGAGTGATATTTTTTTAACGGATCAGAATTCTTCTTTTGGTATTCAAACTGGCGACAAAGATTATTATTGGATTGAAACTAAAATCACAAAAACAACTTCAGCAGATTTTCTGATTGAGTGTCTGGCGCCGCAGCTAAAAGATATTAAAGCCTGTGTACTGAATCAAAACGGTGATACCATCCGTTTTTTCAAAACGGGTGCAGAGTATGTTTTTGAACAACGTTATCTGGCACATAAGAATTTTATTTTTCCGTTGAACATGGAACCCGGAAACTATACCGTCCGCATCGGCGTGCGGGATATCCAAGCCGATGAATTGTATTTTAAAATCCGTTCCGATCATTTTTTTACAGAATACGCCATCTCTGAATATTTCTTCCTTGGCTGTTACTATGGTATACTGCTGATTGTATTGCTATACAATCTGTTTTTGTATATGAAAGGAGCCTTGCGTGTACATATCCTGTATGTGTTTTATATTATTGGCTGTATTGCCTTGTCTGTAAGGGAAGATGGAATGGCCTACCAATATATTTTTTCTTCGTTTCCATCCTTTAATTTTATATTTAACAGTTACCTGGCCAAACCATTATTCTTAAGTACGTTTATTATTTATTCGGTTTCATTTCTGGAAATAAAAAAATATGTACCAATCGTTAAGAAAATTTTGATTGGCTTACTGCTTGCATATGTATTTGTATTGTTGCTTTCTCTTCCGTTTAAAGCTCTTGCATTGGTTGCAGAATATGTATTCTTCTCTGTATTCATTCTTGTGTACATTACTTCGCTGGTGATTGCCAGGAAAGGCAATCGTTTTGCATATTATTTCTTTGCAGGTTTTTCTATGGTCATGTTGAGTGTATTGATCAATCTGCTGCGTTCATTCAATATTATTCCTTCCACGATTTTAACGGTTTATAGCTTTAATTACGGTATTATACTGGAAGTGATTATTTTCTCTGTTGCACTGGCAGATAAGATCCGTATTATTCAGGAAGAGCGGGAGCAGAGCAAAGAAGCTCTGATTATACAGTTAAGTGAAAATGACATGCTGCAGCAGCGCCTGATTACAGAGCTGGAAGAAAAAAAAGCTCTACAGGAAAAAGTAAACCGGGAACTGGAAGCGAAGGTACGCGAACGGACAGCCGAGCTGCAATCAGCCAATGAAAAATTAGCAGCGTTTGCAAAAGAAACCGACCGACTGAATTCTGAACTGGACCGTTTTAATTATTCCCTGCAAAAAGAAATTAAACAGGAGAAGATCTCACGCATCTATAACCAGATAGTTTCCTATGAAGAATTTTTAAATACCTATCCCGATGATGAAAGCTGTATGAAGGTAATTCAGCAGCTGAAGTGGCCGGAAGGATTTGTATGCAAAAAATGCGGAAACACGAAAGCCAGTGACGCAGGTATTTGGTATCGTAAAAAATGCAGCAAATGCGGAACGATTGAATCCATCACCGCAAATACTTTATTTCACCATTTAAAATTTCCGTTGAATAAAGCATTTTATTTAACTTATGTAGAGTTCTCCAATATAAGGCAGACAGACGAAGCATTGGCCGAACAGATCGATTTGAGAAAACCTACGATATGGGCGTTCCGAAAAAAAGTAGAAGAAAGAATGCAGGAAAAAGGTTATGCAAAAGCAACGAACTGGAAGGATATTGTGCTGGATGAAATCTAAGCTGCTGAAATTTCGATCAGGTAGTTAACCATCGCTTCAATATATTTTTTTACTTTCTTTTTGATTTCCTTATTTCCCGGATGCTGCGATAGCTCTATAGTATTTACCTTTGCACGGATACAAGCCCTGTATGCCTTGAAGTAGGTGAACAATATTTTCTCCTGGGATGAAAATGTATAACCTGTTTGTTTAATATAGTTTTTCAGGAATAAATCTGAAAGTGCCTGGTAACCGTAAGTTTCCAGGTCCATACAGAGAAATGCAATTTCATTAAGGACATCGATTTCTCTGAATGCTTCCCGGAATTCAATACAATCAAAAACGATGGGCTCATCTTCAATAAATATATTTTGTCCGTGCAGGTCGCCATGGCAGTTTTTGAAATACCCATCTGCTACCCGTTTCCGGATGAAGTCCTGGTGCAGGAAGATCAGGTCGTTGGATAGTGCGATAGCAGCAGAAACAATTTTTTCATAATCTTTGCCCAATTCGTCTGCTATTGTTGACATGAATTTATCAATGTCAGCAAATTCACGGGATAAAAAAAAAGGATCGTATGAAAGGGATAAAGATTTTTCCCGTAAATGAAACTCTGCAATTTGCGTAGCCAATTGCCGGATTGATTTTTTCCCGATGGCATGTTTCTTCAATAATTCATTCAGCTGATGTTTGGGATTCATACCCTGCATCAAAACAGTATATTCTTTAGGCTGGCCGGAGGATTTTGATATGTGCCACACAGAATTTTTCTTTGAAATACCCAGTACATCGAGGTACATTTTTTTTGCCAGGCGCTGGTTCAGCCGCAGTTCTTCGTAGCAATAGTGTTTCCGTTTTTCTAAAGTAGAGAAATCAAGAAACGAAAGCTTGATGTCTTTTTTAATTTTATAAGCATAGCCGCCTTTTATGATGACATAAGAAATAGCCGTTTCGATCAGTCTGGCTTTAGCCTGCTGCTCATATGGAAATATTCCGTTTGTTATGAGCTGTTCAATTTCTTTTTTTTTCATGGGCTTATATACATTAAAGCTTCTGATAAAAGGGTATCTATATTATGTTGCCCGGAAGTAAGCGTTTTATAAGGTTGCTCAATTGGTTCAAACAATTCTTTGAGCTTCAGGTAGACGGCATAATCCGCCTCACTATCAGTCCTTGCTACTGAAGTTCTGGCTTTGATCAGTTCCTGGTTTGCTTCAATGTAAAAGATATACAATGGAATATGATTTTGTATTGCCAGTTTATAAAAAGGAATGCGCAATATGTTTTTATAAAAGGTAGCATCAACAACTACCGTTTTACCTTTTTCAATATTGGCCGAAGTATGTGCAAGCATGGTATCGTATACCAATTGTTTTTCCTGTTCAGAATAGGTTCTGCCGGTTGGGTATAACTCTTTCCGGAGCAGATCACTATTAAAATAAGCAGCTTGTATCTTTTTACTCAAATGCTTCGCAAAGAAGCTTTTTCCCGAACCGGGAAGTCCGCAAACTAAAATAAGTGCAGTATTCATCTTATTTATATACAAAACTTTATAATTCCTTCAGAATTGCTTCATAAAGGCCTCAGAATTAGTACAAACATACTTCAGAATCAATATATACATTTGGTATATAAAAAGAAACACAAAAGCCCTTTCCAAGCCTGTTTCTGATAAACTGAACTTAATTAATACTACTATGAAAAGAATCGTATTTACACTCGCTCTACTTGCAGTATTGACGTTGGTTTCATTTGCACATTTTTAAAAGTCTTCCGGGGTCTGTTGAACGTTAATGCTTTGGAAGCTTTTGAAAAATAAAAATCTTGTT
>NZ_JBQCDF010000141.1:0-6616 GCF_051961495.1 Cytophaga sp.
CATCACGATGTTTGAAGGATCATGTAATATGTATCACAGGTTCATACGGCTCCCCTTCCCGCCTGCAGTGTATGAAAGATTGCATCGCTGCTACGATAGACGTATCAGCAGGTGCAGGGAGAAAATTATTATCCATTCCGCCACGGGTCCTAATTTATCATTTAAGCAGCGCACTTAGTTCCTTCAACGTTTCTTTACCTTCGTCTTTATTGTACCATTTCTGCAGTTCAATTTTCATTGTTTCAAAATCGGCTTTTTCTTCTTTCAGCTTATCATAAATTTTCTGGCAGCTTGCAGGCCGCGGTCCCCATGTAACGAGGTCTTTGCCGGCTTCGTTGCGTACGATCAGTTTGGGAATGGATTTTCCTCCGTTGGTTAAATAACTATTGATCCGGAAAGGTTCGGAATCGCGCAGTTCATAATCTACTTTGATCAATGGATTCAGCAGGGTAATCATATGCAGAAACGGAACAATGTGTGCCGCATCGCCACACCAAGGCTCAGTAATGATAATCCATTCCTGGGGAGCCTGTATATCCGCTATAACTTTTTTGATTTCCGGCGACAAAACACCGTGCTTCAGCCAGCGGTTCATTCTTGACCAATTCAATTTTGTATAATTGAAGTAATCAGGATTATCGTATGGAGCAGAGGGGTTAGGATCATCGAGGATAGCTTCGAAATATTGTAAATAAGACTTAAAATTCATGGGGAAGGAATTTATTGTGTGGTATAATAACCAAAATATAAGTGAAGGAGTTCCATAGTGAGCCGGAGCTTGTTAAGGTACATGGCCTATGCGTCACAGACCACGGTGAGAGTTAGCGCAAGTATTGGCTTGTGCCTATCGTATCAGGGCACCGGTCAAAAGACTGGCGCCAGTGAAAGGGTTTAAACCCCTTGGAGGGTTTAGTAAATACCGGGTGTAAACAAAAAGCAAACACCTCGCCTTATGCTAAATCTTTAAAACAGGTTCTTTATTGTCAACTTCTGTGACAAATTCATAATTCATTTCGCCGCGGCGAATTATAACTCCTGATTAAACTTTGTATATTCAATGTATATTTAAAATTATTAATTGATTAGATGAAAGCTCGTTTCAAAAGGATACTGATTTTTCTGGCCATACCGGTTCTTTTGGGAGTAATTATCCATTACACCGTTACCCACCAGGTAAAACATATTCTGCAGCTGCTGGTAGAAAGAGAATCAGACAATGCATATCGTCTCAACGCTTCAAAAATTGAAGTTTCTTTCTGGAACAAAAGTTTCATCGTTGAGCATGCACAGATTATCAGTGTTGACAGTACAAAAGAAAAAACACATTATACCATAGAACTTCCGCGGATGTTCTTAAGCATTGATTCCTGGGGCAACCTGCTGATGCAGAATAAAGTCTGCATTGACAGCGTACATTTCATTGATTCCAGAATTAAAATATACGAACGCTCCCCTGCCACAAATAAAAAGAACATTCAGGTGGGTGATGTATTTTCCACGATTGAAAAAGTTCTCAACTTCTTAGAGGTAAGATCCTTTTCTGTACAGAACGGAGCCTTTGAATACAAAAGCATTCATTCTGAAAAAGTACTTACCAGTACCGGTATTAATTTTTCGATAAAGAATTTATCAGGGAAAAATAAAAAGGGACACCTGTTCTATTCTGAAGATATCCGCGTCAATATTGAAAACCAGTTATGGGAAATGCCTGATGGCATTCATTCTATTCGTTTTAAGAGCCTGAACTTTTCCGGTAAGAACCAATATTTTGAACTCGATTCCTGCATCATTCATGCAGCAGGCACAGAGGAAAGAACAGAAACCACATTGCTTACCGAAAAATTCTTTTTCAATGATCTTGAATTTTCTTCCCTTTACGAAAACAACACGCTGTCCATTGATACACTGCTCTGCATCAAGCCTGTGTTTATTGTAGGTGCAGATACCATTACGAAAGAATCCATAGAAAAAGATACTGCTAAAAAAGACCTTTCAAAATTACTTCCGGGCCTGTTCCAATCTGTTCATTTCAATTACATCAATATTGAAGACGGACAGTTGATCTTAAAAAATAACAAACCGCAACACGACCCGAACACCTTCTCCCAGAAAAGCGACCTGAAGGTCTATAACCTTTCTCTGCAGCAGAACCGAAGTCCGTATTTTAAAACAGACAGTATTTTATTCGGCTTAAAAAATATTGAATTCAATACACCCGACAGTACGTTTAAAATTATTGCCAGCGAATTGATGATCGTGAATAATGACCTGGTATTAAAAAACTCCTCCTTCGGGCCGGTAGCTCCGGTAACACAAGGCAAGAGTATTTCTTTTTCCGCGCCCGAATTCAGGCTGGTCAATATTGATTTCATTTCACTCATCCAAAAAAGACTTAAAGCTGATAAAGCGGAATTATTAAGTCCATGTATACTGATCCGTACCACAAAAAATTCGGTAAAGCGGGCCGATACTGCTATTGCCGGCATTGATCGTTTTTACTCTTCCCTGCACGAATTCAGAGAGCTGGTAGGCATTGAAACGTTGCAGATCTATGATGGCACTGTTAAGATACAAAACCCCGACCGGCACAACACACGCGTGTACATGCAAGGTATCAATGCCCTGGTTTTGCCGATACATTTTGTCAACAGCGATTCACTGATTGAGATTAAACATTCCATGCCCGCTATAGAAATAGCACAACTTACAGTCGAATCCGACAACCTACATCTGCAGGTAGAGAATTTTTATTTTGATGGCATCAACAGAAAAAACTATGCGGACCATGTGCGCATGTCTACACAAAGTAACAACCTGCAGCTCGAAGCATGGAAATTATATTGGGGAATTTTTGACTGGGATCTTTTCCAAAAATACAAACGTATACAGATTTCCGATTTCAGGGCATCTAAACTGAATGTTCAATTAAATCACAAACCCCGCAACAAAAATGAAAATGATGCAGCCAAAGACCTGCCCGACCTGCGGGTAGGAAAACTGAACGTTACAGACCTTAAGCTTCACACGGTTATCGGACAGGATACCTTTGCGCTCAACGGCCGTAATATATCGTTTGATTCCATCCGTTCGAAAGATCAATTTTTAATCTGGGAAAACGGAAACGGATTTTTTGAAAACGTACTATTCAGTACACAACATTCGCGGGCTGCCATTAACTACCTGCAGATGGCGACACGCGGAGAAACGGTTATTAAAAATCTGCGCTGGTATAAAAAAACCAACGGCAACGAATTAAACATTCATGTACCGCTAACCAGAATCTCGGGAAAGATTTATTCAACCGATTTTTCTGCCCTGGCTATTAAAAAAATTGAGTTGGAAAACCCATTATTTTCTTATCGTAAAACAACAACAGGGCCCGGCAAACACATAGCCACGTTACAGATTCCGATGGACATCCACGCAGAAATAGTCCGGATCTCCAACGCTTCTGTTCAATACCAGGAAGAAACAGCAGGTAGCATAATGTCTGCATTTGCGCGCATAGACCTGAAGCTGACAGGATTGACTGCTTCTGAAAACAATATTCAATATGAGGAATTGAATCTTACGCTGAAAGATCTTCTGGCAACAGGAAACCTCCTGCCCTGCAGTCTGGCTTCCATGCATCTTGACTCAAAGTATGGATCATTGACGGCAGATACAAAAAAAAATATTACCTTTCACTCCGACCTTACCGTTCGCTGGAAAGATGCTGCATTTGATAAACCATTCATGAAATCAAACTCGGTATTGCAGGTAAAAAATATTTCCGGCGACTTTTCTAATCCCGATTTCAGTTATACTACAAACAACCCATTGAAATGGCAATCTCTGTTATATCATACGAACATACAGGAAGGTGCGGTTACATTTGCAAATCCTGAATTCACTTTTTCAATCAACAAGCTCAACTGGCAAACCAACAGTAAAAAACTTGCACTGCATAACATCAACTATATGCCGACCGCCAGCCGTGAAGAAGCCATGCAGCAGGCTTCCGAACAATTTGATTACCTCACCCTCACCGGAGCAAGCATGGAACTCAGGGGGCTGCGCCTGCACAACAGTGACAACGATTCATTGATTCATGTGCGAAAAATCATATTAGACCAGTTTACCTTAAGTTCCACGCGCGATAAAAATCTGCCACGTAAAAAAGGAAAATTGAAAGCCATGCCTACAAAGGTCATTCAATCTATACCATGGCCGGTACTGATTGATTCTATACAAATAACAGACAGCAAAGTTCTTGTTCAGCAGATTGAACCCAAATCAACCGAAGAAGTGGTGATCCCGATTGAGCACATCAATGCACTCATCACAACGGTTTCAAATACCAGCCAGGACCACGACAGCCTGCGGTTAGTAGCCAATGCACGCATTGCAGATGTAACTGTAAAAAAATTCAGTTACACGGAATCGTATTCCGATTCGCTTTCCTACTTCCATGTTTCCAGTTTTATTATTCCGGGGAAATTTAAAAGCCTGAATCCAATCACCGTTCCGCTGGCACATATATTGATTGACGATGGTTATTCGAATAAACTCACTGCCGCCTGGGAAGGCAATAAATATGCAGCTATCGGACAAATGAATTTTATTTATTCAGACCTGGCCATACAACTGCTGCATAAAGGCGACAGCTCACAAACCAACCTGGGCCTGATGCTGGAGAATACGATTGCCAACAATGTGATCAGGAAGAATAATACCAAAAGCTCAGTAATATTTTTTGAACGCAATTCTGAAAAACAAATTTTCAACTACTGGCTGAAAGCTACGCTACAAGGTGTATTTAGCGCCACCGGACTAAAGAGCAACTCCAAATCAATCAGACATTATAAAAAAGCGAAGACCAAATATCATCTGCCGCAAAATACTGTTGCAGAAAAGGTGAAGACGGAGGAAGATCCTCTTTAAACAGCCGGCGCAAGCAAATACTTGTACCGGCAATGACAGGCCAACCCATTACCAGGTAGCTCAGCTATAAGCATCGATGCCATCGCTTTGGGCGATGGCATCGGTTGGAACAAATCTGCTCTTCGGAATTATATTCGCCCATGACGAATGACAATTCATAATTTATAATCCATTTCGCCGCGGCGGATCATAATTATCATCATTCTTCGCCGGCAAATGTGCTCAGGATCGCACTCAACTGATCCGCATTTTTTGATTCTATCAGATAGAGTACATCTCCATTCACACTCCATTTTGCCATGGGCACGGAAGAAAGTCCGTTGGCTGTCCCTACTGCATTGGCATCATGATACGAATCACAAAAGATAAGGCTGATGGTTAATGGGGCAGATGGATCTGCGGAAACAAAGCGACAGGCATCTTGTATAAGATCTGACCGTTTCCAGCTCCGCCATTCAAACGGTGCAGGAGTAAGATTTACGTTGATGCTTTTTAAAAAATATTCAAAACGTCTGGCATTGTTATGCTGAATACTCAGGGTAATGTTATTTTTCATGGCTAATGAATAGTGATCGTTTTAGTGAGTATACAAAAAGTATGAGGAATTCCCAAGGCTAAAACCCGCGGGTTAAACAAATATGCTTAGTCCGTAATGGAAATTCATAATTCATAATTCATAATTCAT
Organism: Cytophaga sp.; assembly: GCF_051961495.1. Taxonomy (NCBI): domain Bacteria; kingdom Pseudomonadati; phylum Bacteroidota; class Cytophagia; order Cytophagales; family Cytophagaceae; genus Cytophaga; species Cytophaga sp. The sequence continues at coordinate 5,609 of NZ_JBQCDF010000141.1, forward strand.
AATTCATAATTCATAATTCATAATTCATAATTACCTAAGTATTTATCCTGATAACAGCAGCTGCTTTAAAACGTAAATTATAAAATCATTACCGTTTAAACGCTAGAGTTATGAAAGACCAGAACCCGTCGCCCCACCACGGCGGACAAAAACTCACCATCGTTGTTGAAGCTCCATCTCTTGCAGCCATTCCCGCAGATGCGCTGAAAGCTTTACATACTTTTGAAAGACATATTGCTGCCACGCCGGGGCTGAAGCTTTCCATCCATCGCGGCGGAACCAACTACACCGAAAAAACTAAAAACAAACCTTCAGAATCTGTTAGTCCGGAACATTGGGATTACTGGCCGGTATAGATTGTTATCCTGCAACAGATTTAGAACATCGTCGGAAGACCACCACCTCCGTTAAATATAGCACATAATTCAAAATACGGATTAACTCTTGTTAAAATCCACATATGTTATTAAGCCAGTCTTGTCGAAAAGATGAACATTGAATATTTTTATATGTGTTACCAAATTTTATTTGTTATGATCGAAGCTACTTATTCCCATAGAAAATTAGCAGTTGAAATACTGTCTAAATCTTTCGACTCAAATAAAAGTGTAGAATATGTGATCAAAGGCGGGGCAAAACGCCAGCAACAAATCAAATCATTAATGGAATACGCTTTTGATATGTGCATGCTCTTTGGTGAAGTATATGTATCAAACAATAATATGGCTTGCGCACTTGTTTTATTTCCTCACCAGAAAAGAACTACGTTAAAAAGTGTTGAGCTGGACATCAAATTTTTATTCTACTGCAGTAGTATCAAAAAAATACTGCAGATTTTAAAAAGAGAAGAAGACATTTATAACAACCATGCAGATGAGAAATATGCGCATCTGTTATTTTTGGGTGTACACCCCAAAGAACAGGGTAAAGGATATGGCAGCAAATTACTGAATGAGTTAGCAGAGCATTATTCAAAGAAGCACCTGAATATTTATCTGGAAACATCTG
>NZ_JBQCDF010000142.1:0-3340 GCF_051961495.1 Cytophaga sp.
CCATCAAATCCTACAGGCTCATACGACAAGCTACCGGTCGTTACATTAAAATTATCTGTATACGAATATACTTTATCATAATACTCACCGGTTGTTGGTTCTGTCGAACGGATTTTCTGAACACGAGCTCCTCCTCCGTATTTAACGCTGGCAGCAGCCTGAGTCGGATAAGATTTATTCAGCGTGACATAAGAACCATAATGTTTATGTAAGTGCGAAGCGGTTGTACGCGCTCCTGTCGGAAAAATTGTCCGCACCGTATTAGCCGTACTGGTATATGGATATCGCAACGGGTTTAATGACTCCATCGCTGTGTTACTTACTTTTCCGGTATATGAAATTGTAAGGTAGCAACCTCTTACATCTTTACCTTTCCCTATTACTTTAAAATTAGCTGTCCCATATTGCGTTGTATCTGTAGCCGGTGCTGTACGCGTTGCGTCCAGATAAGCTGAAATACTTGATAACGTAATGGAATCATTTACAGCAAAATTATTTAATACGCCTAACGTATCCGGATCGGCAAAATAGATTTGGTACCAATCTCCTGTTGGATCACCGATAGGAAAGGCATTGTTTGTAAATTCGCTGCTATAATGAATGGAATTATCAGATCTTTTTTTATAACCGATTACCTGATCGATGTTATACATATTGGCAACACCATGCTCAACATTATTATAGGAATCTGGTTCGTATGTAATATCAATAATTGACCCCAGGCTATTCGTAATCCTCCTTAACGACCAGGCATCCGTTGATGCAGCTGAGGTTGCCGTTACGCGACGGCTGTTGTTCTGCAAAGCAGGGTTGGCGGCAAACTGATAATCGGATTTTAAATATCCCCACATATCATAAAAATCAGCTGTGTACGGAGGATTCTTTGTTGTCACTGCTGTACCGGAAACATTTGCAGAAGGATATGTATTGCCCAGGAAAATCATATTGTAAGTAATGCACCCGCCACCCGAAGCTGTTTGATTCAACAGCGTAGCATAATAGGTATTCGCCCCGGAAGTTATTTTCAATATGTTACCGGTTACGATATTTGAATTAAAACAAACACTGATCGAAGCTTTCCGTCCGGAGATACCCGAAATGCTTATGCTCGACGAAGACTGCGGACTGGGTAACTCATAACCGAATGTCATCGGCGGCATAATCTGTGTCCCATACTGCCCATTGTATTTTATCTGCGTCAGCGTGAGCCTACCTGTTGTTGATGCGCTGCTGTTGGCTGTTTGCGGACACAGGCTGTAATCATAAACAAATAAAGTGGTTTTTATTTTATATGTAGCATTGTCCGGATACGAGCTGTTCAAAGATGTAAAATCCGCGCCGTCAATAAAGCCGTTTGCATTTAATCCCTGAATCTGAGTAACACCGGCATAAATAGTTGCTGCACCAAGTGTTGTTTTTAAACCGGCATTGTCATACAGCATTACTGAATCAAGTTGTAATACTGTAGCTGAATTTGCTCCCAGTCCGCCTGACAGCGTATCTGTAGCGCTCTTTGCATCAAGCCTGCCGGTACCTTTTGAAAAGAAAACAGAATTTGTTCTGTTAAAAATTGCATCCAGGTAATATACTTGCTTTCTTCCTGCACTATACGCATACGATCCGTCTACTTCATTTCTTGTGCCTGTAAATGGTTCTCTGTAAATGTAGTTGTCCGTTTTTTTACCATAGGTAAAATTCGTCCAGAAACCTGTGTCTCCTTCATCTGCATATCCATTAGCATTCCTATCAATAAAATCACTACCTGTAATACTTGTCAACAACCATGTATATGCATACGCCTGCGTAAATGAAACTACCCGCGCTGTTCTGCCTGAAGTTTTTGTCGATGGCACCGTATATTTTTTACTGTAACTGTATGAGTAAGCAGGTAAGGCATAATGATAAACTGTTCCATCTACATTCGTGATAGAAAAACCACCCACCTGGTTGGCTACATTATATGTTTTGGTTCCCGACTCAATTGTCATCACAATTGAATTGCGGTTCCCATCCGCAAGCCCCTGATATTTTACAAAACCTGCACTTACTGCTGCACCTGAAACAATTTCGTTATTGGTGTAGTATTCCACATTTCTGGCCCCAGCAAGTTTTTTTAAACTTGTATTATAGCCTACTGTTGTATCAGGCCCGTTGTATACATCCGGTGAAGAATACAGATAACTAAGACCATTGGGTCCTGCAGGGTATGAAGGCGATGGGCTTAATGTGAAATCATACGGTATTGGTTGAAAACGATTAGAGAATTCTTTTTTGAATCTGAACTGTGGTTTAACAACTGTAGAATTCTTTTCTATCTTGTAGGTCTTGAACGTATCCGTGCCCATTACTACTTTTTTTCTGAACAGTGTGCCGTTGTCAAAAATTGCCGGTTCGATTTCTCCTGATATGCCATGCCCTGAAACTGAATATTGGTCAAATGCAGGAACACTTCCACCCATTTGTTTCTCAGGATCAGGATTTGCTGCAATGTTTATATTCGGATCATACTTTGCATAAGAATCGTACATGCGATTCAATACTACGTTTGTACCTGTAACCGCGTCAACACCATGCAGTGCACCATATGCATAGTTGGTGCCTGAAGTAGGATCTATGGAAAATAAATTATACTTGGCATTAATGGCTGACCCTGTATTTACCGATGTATTAGAAAGATTTGTGCTCAAAGGAGTTTCGAGTGAATAACTGGTATCTGCCGATCCGGACCAGGTATCAGTAACAACATAACCAGCACCTGAAAAATCATCCGGGAAACCATTGACATTTCGCGTAATGGCACCGGCATTAATATTCCAGCCCAAGCCAACCCAGGAAGCATCCTGCTCTGTCTTAATTCCGGATTTGTAAAAAGCATTGATCGGATAGCTGCCTTCGGGGCCCGGAAGTTCCATAATAGGGGTCGAATAACTGAAATCACCGGTAATACCATCAACCATGCCTGAACTTTCCTGAGAAAAAGAATCAAACTCAGGCGTGGTTGGGTTGCCTGACAGACCATATGCAACAGTTGGTGCCGCTATCTGGACCAACATGTTGAATAAAAAGAAATAAGCAAAAGAAATCAACCATTTCCGATTACGTATCATAATAATTTTATTAAGTGAATAATGAAGGAGCAAGATCTGTTAAGTGTTATTCCTTATTCTTTCCTAAGTATTAACACCAATACAAATATTGAAACCTTATTTCTAATAATAAAAACTTATATGGCACTTTTTTTAAAAAAATTTATTTTTAAAAAAATAATATAAACAAATAAGGCTGTCAATCAATAAATTGAACAAAATCCAATAAATATTTTAAATATTTTACCTAATAA
>NZ_JBQCDF010000143.1:0-7073 GCF_051961495.1 Cytophaga sp.
TAGTACGGGATATTAAAGGACTTAGTTTAATACAAACCAACTCCTCTGTTGCGGTTAAATTATAAACCAGATACTTTTCAGATGTTAAATTACTAATTTGCAATGCAATAGAATTGTTTCCTGTTTCAGGTTCCTTGACACATGCATGTACTTTTCCGGTAAACATTTGCCATTTTTTTCTGAATTCCGAAAAAAGCATGATTGTCTTCACATACGAAGAATCGGCATTTAATAAATCTTCATTTCCAAACGGGTTGAAAAGACACTCGCGGATAGCACCATCGTTTATTCCCTTTCCCCGCAATCCCTGTTCTGTTCCATAATAAATACACGGCACTCCCGGCATTAATAAAAATACCCGCAGCAGATTTATAAATGCCCGTTCATCTTGAGTTCTATTAGCGATACGCTGTTTAGGCATCTGTCCGATCTGGTCATGATTATCCAAAAATCTTATAGGCATTGCCAATAAAGAAGGTTCATAATAAACAGGGTTCATTATCTTACGGCTATCCAGCAGTGCTTCGACCACATTAAAATGAAAATCAAAATCCAGATAGCCATCAATCTTTGAATAAACCTGAATTAAAGATTGTGTACCTACAATTTCTGCAAAAACAAAAAAGTCATGTTTACCCAATGAAGATGTAAACAGTTTAATCCGGTCTATAAATTGATCCAGCCACCAGGGACGGATATGTTTTGCCGTATCTATGCGGAAGCCGTCGCAATCAGTCAGAGCAAACCAATATGAGTACACAGCAACCATTAATTCCAGATTCTTCAGTCCGGTTTCTGTATCATCCTGGATGAGGTCCTTCAGTTCAAATATATCTCCATCCCAGGTTTCAGGGGCATCTTCCCAATTTATAATCCTGCCCTTCCGGCTATACCTGTTAAAATCCCTTAGTTCTATTGGTAAAGGCAAATCCCTGTATCGCCAGGATTTGACTACATAGTTTTTATCATGGCTATATACAGGATCTTTGCAGATATAAGACCAGTTATTACCAGTGTGATTTAATACAACATCGAAAAATACTTTAATATGATACTGGTGAGCTATTGATACAAATTCAATAAGATCTTCCTTCGTGCCGAATGCCTGGTCAACTTCTAAAAAATTTTCAATGGCATATCCGTGGTAACTTTCGGGATTATTTTGCAGGAATGGATTGATCCAAATAGAGGTAAATCCCATCCCTGCAATGTATTTCAAGTTTGAAATAATTCCCCTGATGGTACCACCACATCTGGCTTTTAGTTCTTCCTGATTGCCAAAACCATTTTCAGAAAAAATTGTATCTCTTGTTTTACCATCATGAAACCGATCAATAAGAAGAAAATACATCATTTCTTCCCCGACTGGTCTTGATGAGTTCCAGTAAGACCTGCCGGCAGATATGTTTTTTAAATCTATTTCTGAAACTGATTTCATAAAAAGCCCTTACGGGCTTTATTTCTTAAGCGGTAACTTTTGACGCCTGGAAAGTGAAACGATCTCTGAATGCTGCAAGTTCGGCACTGAAATCGGTTTGCTTTAATGGTATGTATTTGAGAAGCCGCGTTTCCGGATTGATTTTTTGCTCTCTCAATTCAAGATGTTGGTTTATAAAGATAAACTCCAGAGACGGATATAAATCTTTTACTTCATCAATCAGATCATAAATCTCAAGATTGCGTTCTGTCAGGTTATATACATCAGAAGGGACTTCTTTGGTCAATAATGCCTCAAGTGTGTCTACTGCTTTTTCTACATGTATGAATGACCTGCTCTGGCGGCCGTTACCATGAATAGAAATTCTGTTTTTATAATGAGATTCAAACATGAATTTATTGATCACGGCATCAAATCTCATAGAAGATGAATAACCATATACATTACCCAGGCGAATAATGATTGCATTCATTTTAGAACCCAAACGCGTTACATGCTCTTCTCCGCGCATTTTGGAAATACCGTATATCGTCTTCGGATTTGCAATTGAATTCTCATCAATCAACTCTTTTCCTGAACCATAAACAGAGCAGCTGCTTACATAGATAAACTTCTTAACTGTTTTTATTTCTTCAACAGCATATACAAGTTCTGCAGTACCCCAGTGATTCACCTGCTCAAACAAATGACTGTCTACATTGGCGAATGGTGTGGAGACACGCGCTGCAAGGTGGTAAACAACATCAATACCAGACAATATCTTTTTAATTTTGCGGGTATCTAATAAATCACCAAACTCAAATTTTATTTTATCCTGAGAAATATGCTGTGCAGAATTTATAAATAAGTTATAATTCTCACGAGACAAATTATCGTAAACGACAATACTTGTTACTTGGGGATTTTTTGCAAGCTTAACCACCAACTCTGTACCAACATATCCGGCACCACCTGTAACTAAAACATTCATATAATACCTACCTAATTTTTATTTATTTACAAGATCCGTATTTAAACCACATTCAGTTTTATTTAAACCAAACCACCGGCCTTGTCTGTTGTATGTTTCCAGGTCGAATTTACGTGTACAAGGTTCACAGCCTATACTCAAATAACCTTTTGCTTCCAGTGGATGTCTGGGGATCTTATATTCTTTTATGTATTTTTCAATCATACGCACATCCCAATCCAACATTGGGTGAAAGCGCATTGTATTGTGCGGAGCCGGTTGTTCAACATTGAAACTTTTTCGAACAGCACTCTGATCTGCTCTTACACCATTGATCCAGATATCATATTCCGGTAAAACTGCGTCCAGCGGCTGTACCTTATTCAGGTAGCAGCAATAATCAGGATCAGATGTAAAGAGTAATCTCCCTTCCGAATCCTTTTGCATGTTCCGGGGAGTTGAAGATGACACCGTCTTCAGATTCAGTTTGAATAAATCCGCAATCTGATCCCGGTAGGTAATTGTTTCAGGAAAATGATATCCTGTGTTAATAAAATACACAGGAATAGAATTATCAAATTCGCTCAGAATATGCAATAAAACGATACTATGCGTTTGAAAAGAAGAAGACGTAAACAACTTCAAGCCTTTTCCTTGATATTCTTTAAGTTTCGAATATATTTCTTCCTTAACCATTTCAAACAAAATTTAATTCTGTAAAATTAATCCAATGCTACCTAATAACAAAATTTACAAATAAATAAGTTCCATTTATAAAATATTATTTTGAAAAGAATCTAAATTCAACGCCATAAACTAAAAAACGTCAAAATGACGATTATAAATTCTGCCAAACTAAAGGAATCAATGCAATGAAATTGTAGTTTTGTTAATTGAATGAATACGTTAAATTGAATATCATTGAAGACGGCTATATATAGAAAAGAACATTTCAATGCAGCGCATCGTTTGTTCAATCCTTCCTGGAGCGACGAAAAAAATAATGCAACCTTTGGAAAGTGCAACAATCCCAGTTTTCACGGTCATAATTATGAATTGATTGTTAAACTGGTTGGTGATGTAAATCCTGAAACCGGTTATGTTTTTGACACCAAAATATTAAGTGATATGATCAAAAAGCATATTCTTGCCCGCTATGATCATAAAAACCTGAATCTGGATTGTGAAGAATTTAAAACGACGAACCCAACAGCAGAAAATATAGCCAAACAGATTTACAACACACTGAGATCGTTGATTGATTCAACACTGGATCTAAAAGTGATATTATATGAAACAGAACGAAACTTCGTTGAATACCCCGCATAAACCAGAACTAATGGACGAGTTAGGTGAAGATCACGTTTCTACATCAGCAGAGACGCCGCTTAGAGCAGATGCATTTGAAAAAGATGATGCACTAAAAATTGAATTAATACAAAAGCACTTTAAAGAAATCATGCTGATTTTAGGGCTTGATTTAACAGATGACAGCTTAAAGGGAACGCCTAACAGGGTTGCCAAAATGTATGTAAAAGAAGTGTTCAGTGGTTTAAATCCTTCAAACAAGCCTAGTATACGCCTGTTTGAAAATAAATATAAGTACAATGAAATGCTTGTTGAAAAAGACATTACCTTGTATTCATATTGTGAACATCACTTTGTCCCTATTATCGGCAAAGCGCATGTTGCTTATATATCCAACGGCAAAGTAATCGGTTTATCAAAAATCAACCGCCTTGTACAACATTATTCCAAAAGACCACAGGTTCAGGAACGCTTAACCGTACAAATTGCCGAAGCACTTAAAGAAGCCCTGCAAACACAGGATGTTGCTGTAGTAATCGATGCGGCACATTTGTGTGTGTCTTCCCGCGGTGTTAAAGATACAACCAGTTCAACCGTTACTGCTCATTATTCAGGAAAGTTTATAGATGAGCCAACCAAAAATGAATTTTTGTCTTTCATCAAAAAATAACTTTTTAACATGAGACTAGAAGAAGAAATTAAACAGATTAAACCGTTCAAAAACGATTACAGTAAAGCAATCGTAAACCTGATATATACATACAATTGGGTGGAAGCCTCTTCAAAGTCTTTTTTTAAGGAGTTTGATATTACTTCTCAACAATTCAACATATTACGCATACTTCAGGGACAATACCCTGTACCGGCAACTATCAATCTACTGAGAGATAGAATGCTAGACAAAATGTGTGATGCTTCGAGATTAGTGGAAAGACTTAGACTCAAAGGATTGCTGGAAAGAAACAAAGCTTCGTCTGATAAAAGAGCTGTAGATATTCTTATTACAAAAAAAGGAATATCATTACTTGCTGAAATTGAGTTGAAAATGCCTGTTTTTGAGGCAAAATTCAAAAGTTTGAATGAAGACGAAGTGAAAGTTTTAAACAATTTATTAGATAAATTCAGAGGATAATCAACCAACTTATCCACAAAACAATATTTCCTGATAAAAGAGTAAACTATTTGGGTTACTAATTTGCCTGCATAAGTATATAAATCATGAATGACCAAGAGATTTTAGTCCGACTAAAACAAGGAGACGAAAATACCCTGGACTTACTCTATAAAACCCATTATCGAATGATGATCAAATTGATTGTCAAAAATAATGGCACTGAAGAGGAGGCCAAGGATATTTATCAGGAGTCATTGATTGTACTTTGGCAAAAGGCTAAAGATGATAACTTCGTACTAACCTCAAAAATAAGTACTTACCTCTACAGTATTTGTTTAAACCTCTGGAGAAAAGAGCTTGAGCGCAAAAAGCGTTTCTCTTATGAAGTAAAAGAAGGTGCTGATGTTATGGAGATGGATCGTGATGAACGTATCAAAATCATAAATCAATGTATTCAACGATTGGGAGACACTTGCAGAGAGGTGTTAACCTATTATTATTTTGACCGTTTATCTATGGTAGAAATAGCCGAAAAGATGGGCTTTGCTAACGCAGATACATCCAAGACAAAAAAATACAAGTGCAAAAAAGAATTAGATCAATTAGTTAAATCATTATATAAAGAAAGCGACTTTCTTGATTAAATTATGAATATGTCAGAAGAAACCATTGATTCTTTCCTGCGAGGAGATTTAGCAGGCTCAGAACTGGAGAATTTTAATCAGGCTCTCCGCTCTGACCCTAAACTTCAGCAAGAAGTTTCATTACAGCGCGATATAGTTGACTCAATCAAACAGTATCGTCATTCTCAGTTAAAAAACAGATTGAATTCTATTGAAGTAGCTTCAGTTTCAACAAGTAATTACTTCTCTGCATACATTAAACTGGCTGCATCCATTGGTGCTGTAGCATTGTTAATTGGATCTTATGCAGTTCTGACTAATAAAAAGACTCAAGACACAGCATCAATAACTTCAACGGGACAAATTTCTTCTGCACAAACAGCTCAAGAGCAAACTTCACCCGACAAAACGGTTGCTGCGAACGCAGAACTGGAATCTGTTAATAACAATGCATCAACAGCTCCTGCTGTATCTAAGGGCACTACAACTGCCTCTGTTGTAAATAAAGCAGATTCAAAAACTACTAAAAATGTAGATTTGACACAGACAAATGAATCTGCAACTCAAGAAACAGTATTTTCTGAGGAAATGTCGGGCGAAGATGAATCATTTGCTTCCGGTTCAGAAAATATGACAATACCGGGCTCAAATCATGAGGTACATTCAAATACTTCAACTTCAGTTGTTAAAGTAAATATCGTTAAAGAGAAAAATATTCTTGCTTACAGATTCTTCAACAATGAATTATATCTGCATGGAAATTTCTCAAACAGCCCGTATGAATTGTTTGAACTAAACAATAAACCATCCAAGCAATTGTTCTTATACTTTGAAAATAACTATTATGAACTTGTTCAGGGTAAAACAAAAGTAACAACCCTGGTTCCGATCACAGATAAAGCCACATTATTACAGTTAGCGCAACTCAGAGAACATTAATACAACAAGTTCCTAGAAATCAAATTGGATTGGTCAGATTTACTCAGTAAATTTGACCAATTCGTTTTTATAGCATTCCGTGGCAGAGACAACTCACAAAAAAAGAAAAAAAGTATTAGGCAGCTTTCCTTATACAACGGTTATTTTCAGCATTACCTTATCCTTAACTGTAATTGGTTTGTTTGGACTGATCCTGATCAATGCCCAATCCATTAAAACAATTATTCATAATCAGGTTGGCGAAGTGCAGATTTATATGCACAACCACATTTCCGATTCTCTCGCGACAGAATTCAAAACCAACCTTTTCGCTAAAGACTATATTGCCAAAGACGCTTCCGGACAACCCTATATTACCTTCATATCGACCGAACAGGCTAAAGAAGAATATATTAAACAAACCGGACAGGATTTTACAAAGATCATCGAAGAAAACCCGCTTCGTGCTTCATATACCATTCATATAACGGATAAATATACTGACACCTCTTCAATGAATTATATTGTAAAAGAATTGAATACAGACCCTGCAGTATATGAAGTGATTTATGAGGAAGCTTTACTAAAAAAAGTAACTAAAAATCTTCGTAATGCCGGAATAGTATTAGCAGGTTTTGCTTTATTATTAACCATTGTTACATTTTTCTTAATCAACAACACGATAAAACTAGCATTATATTCACAGCGGTTTCTGATCCGCAG
>NZ_JBQCDF010000144.1:0-16828 GCF_051961495.1 Cytophaga sp.
ATTTTGCTTAAGGCCTGAATATTGGGTAAATCAGAGGCTATTGCCACATCCAGGATTTCTTTGTTCTTCATTTTAACCTTTATCTGGGTATCTTCAGATAAATAAGCGGCATTGCTGATGGTGCCGCGAATCAAAAAATAATCCAACTCAGAGGCCGGAATTGCAAAATCATTCAGCAGCTTGTTTTTGTACTGATCAAAGATTGTTGCATCAATCTGTGTAGGTTGGATGTAAACAGAGAATAATTTTCTGTTTAACAGCATTTTGCAGATCAATGAAATGGTCGGATCGGTTTCGTTCGACCATTGTTTAATGGCAAACCACAGGTCCATATCGTCCAGCTTTAAAAATGAAGCCAGCAGCGCATCATTTTCCAGCAGTTCATCGAAATTGATTTCCGCAGAAAGAAAGTCGGACAAATTGGGTGGACGGAAAGTGAGCCGGTTGTTTTTTATTAATTGTCTCGCCCGTTTGACAATCGAAATGATCATGTTTTCAGCACTCAGCGTTGTTTTATGCAGGTAAACCTGCCAGTACATCAGCCTGCGTGCAGTAAGGAAATTTTCGATGCTGTAAATACCTTTTTCTTCTACAACCAATTCTTCGTTGTACACATCAAGCATTTTAATGAGGCGATCAGCTCCAATGGTTCCTTCAGAAACTCCGGTGAAAAAACAATCCCGGCTTAGATAGTCCATACGGTCCATGTCCAGCTGACTGGAAACCAATTGATGGAAAAATGGGCGATGATAGGTATTGTTAAAAATATCAATTGCCAGCTGAAGCTTCCCCGAAAATTCTTTATTCAGGTTTTCCATGATAAAAGCTGAAAGAACTTCGTGTTTAATGTTGGCAAGCAACGAATATTCAAGCGCGTGTGAAAGCGGGCCGTGACCGATGTCGTGTAATAAAATGGCAAGCTGAGCACCTTCAAATTCTTCTGCAGAAATTTCATGCCCCTTGCTTTGTATGGATTTCAGCGCTTCTGTCATCAGGTGCATCGCGCCCAGGGCGTGGTGAAAACGCGTATGGGTAGCACCCGGGTAAACCATTTCGGTCAGTCCTAATTGGCGGATTCTTCTTAAGCGTTGAAAATAGGGGTGCTGGATGACTTCAAATACCAGTTCGGTAGGTATATTTATAAATCCCCAAACAGGGTCATTGATTACTTTTTTCTTATTGATCATAACGGTGCTTGCTCATTCAAAATACCAGTTTTATTTTGATGATTCAAAGTGAAGTTTTGAACAGTTTGTTTTCGGTGCTTAACCGCAAAAGGCCAGAACACGAGGAATTAAAATACAACTATGTGAATGCGAAAGGTACTACCGGTCTCATTCGCCGCGGCGAACAAATTGCGTTAAGAAAATCGGGATCATGGAGCTTTTTGAACGCTGTAACTAATCTTTTTTAAGATGATTTTGCAGCGTTAGCGGTTCGCCGCGGCGGAGATCCCGATTTTTAGCTTATTTGATCCGTGGCGGCGGAAAGCCTTGATCTTTTGGTTCTTTTGTATCAAGACAAAAGAACAATAAAAAAACAAGAGAGATAAAATAAAATTAATAAAGGAAAATTGTTCGAGAACTCACGCTCATCATAAAATTACTTTCTCTTTACATACCGAATTGTAAAGCCAAACGTTGTATATTGAAAACAGAATAAAAAACTTTTAGATAAAACATTCGCATGCAAAAATACCAGATTCTTTGGGCCGATGATGAAATAGATTTGCTGAAGCCGCATATTATATTTTTGAATAACAAAGGGTATGAAGTAACAACTGTTACAAACGGTATTGATGCGCTTGAGCAATCAAACGGGAAGAATTTCGATATTATTTTTTTAGATGAAAACATGCCGGGTTTAAGCGGGCTGGAAACACTGGTTAAGATCAAAGAAATAAAGCCGCTTGTGCCGGTTGTGATGATCACGAAGAATGAAGAAGAGCATATCATGGAAGAGGCAATCGGGTCCAAGATTGCTGATTACCTGATCAAGCCGATTAATCCCAACCAGATCCTGATGTCGATCAAAAAGCTGCTTCAAAATAAAGTACTTGTTAATGATAAAACCATTTCTTCTTATCGCCAGGAATTTGCAGCCATCAGCATGAGTCTGAGTGATAAGTTGAATTACAAAGAATGGATCGACCTGTATAAAAAGCTTGTACACTGGGAAATTGAGATTGATGCTGTTGGTGATAATAGTTTAAAGGAGATTTTGCTGTCGCAGAAGTCAGAAGGCAATCAGCAGTTTTTCAAAAGTGTGAAAGCAAATTATCAGGATTGGATCAACAGTCCGTCAGAAGATAAGCCCGTGTTTTCTCATACCATTTTCAGAAAAAAAATTCTACCGGTTGTGAAGCAGGAAAAAACGTTTGTACTGGTGATCGATAACCTTCGGTACGATCAATGGAAAGTACTGGAGCCGTTGATCTCTGAATCCTATAAGACTCTTTCTGAAGAGTTGTATTACTCAATCCTGCCAACTACAACAATGTATGCGCGCAATGCTTTTTTTGCCGGCATGATGCCGTCGGAAATTGAAAAAAAACATCCGGGTTTTTACAACGGCGACGAAGATGACTTGGGTAAGAACAATATGGAAGAAGAGTTGCTGCGTGATCAGTTAAAGAAAAACAGCCTGGATATAAAATTTTCTTATCAGAAAGTAACAAACCTGAATCAAGGGAAGGCATTATGTGATGGGATAAAAAATATTTTAGATAACCAACTGAATGTGGTTGTTTACAATTTTGTAGACATGCTTTCTCATGCCCGTTCAGATATGGAAGTATTGAAAGAATTGGCGCCGGATGAAGCTGCCTACAGATCAATTACGGCAAGTTGGTTTAAGCATTCTCCGCTGCAGGAATTAATACAGATCTTAAGCCGTAAAAAAATCAAACTTGTCATCACGACTGATCATGGGACAATACGTGTAAGCAAACCTCATAAGATTATAGGTGATAAAACTACGAATACAAATATGCGCTATAAGGTAGGAAAGAACCTTGGGTTTGATGCCTCTAATTATTTAATGGAAATCAAGAAACCCGAAAGTATTTTTCTTCCGAAAGTAAATATGTCTGATGCTTATGTTTTCGCCGGAGATGAATTGTTTTTTGTTTACCCGAACAACTATCAGAAATTTGTGCAGATGTTCAAAGATACCTTTCAGCATGGTGGTATTTCCATGGAAGAGGTATTGATTCCGTTCGTAGTGCTGGAACCGAGATAAAGTACAGAGTAAAAAATGAAGAGTTGCCAGAATATTCTGATAACGCTTCATTTTTATTATTCTAATTATCGTTGTTTTCTCGGTCTTTGTACTCCGTACTCAATACTCCGTACTTATGCTTCAAACGTATACCGGAATATCGGCTCCAGATCTTCCGGCTCATCATACAATGTATGAAGATCCTTGATAATGCCTGAGTCCAGCCCATATACCCAACCATGAATTTCAAGGGATCTGTTTTGCCAGGCGCGTTGCACAGCTTTGGTTTTGGCAAGGTTACGAACCTGTTCAATTACATTTAATTCAACCAGACGATTCACTCTGTCAGTTTCATTTTCAATCGATGTTAATTCCAGTGTGTTTCTGTTATATACTTCTTTTATATTTCTGAGCCAGTTGTCAACATAACCTACAGAATTGCTTCTGGTAGCCGCCGCAACGCCGCCACAACCATAGTGTCCGCAAACGATAATGTGCTTTACTTTCAGGATCTCTACAGCATATTCAACTACACTAAGCAGGTTTAAGTCTGTGTGAACAACCATGTTGGCAATGTTGCGGTGTACAAACAATTGCCCCTGTTGGGTGCCTGTAACTTCTGTTTCCGGCACGCGGCTGTCTGAACAGCCAATCCATAAGTATTCGGGTGTCTGTAAGCTTTTGGTTCTTTCAAAGTATTCCGGATCGTCCTGAATTTTGCTTAATGCCCAACGTTTATTGCCGTCTAATAATGTCTGATAACTTTCTCTCATTGTGTTGTATTATTTATGAAGATGTAGATCGATTTCCTTTATGTTTATCATTTGTATGTGAATACCTTTTTTATGCGCATCCTGTTTAAATACCGTTATGGTTTCAGATACATCATAATCAATGGATTTAATATTGCTGCCATCAAGTATTAAGCTGGAATCCGGCGGAACTGTCTGCAGCATGTTAAAGAGTACCCCTTTGTTTATGAAAGAAACATTTTCCGGGAATTTAATTAAGGTGTGTACTTTATTATCGATGGTTACAGAAGATTTTTTTATAGGAATGCGTATCATATCACGGATGATGTAGAATACAGCCACTGCTAATCCGCATAAGATACCCTTAAGCATGTCTGTTAACAACATCATGCTGATTGTGGTAATAAAAGGCAGGAATTGCTTTTGTCCCAATAGATACATGGACTTGTATAATCCCATCTTGGTTAATTTGTAACCGGTAAACAACAGAATAACCGCCAGGGATGCGTTGGGTATGCTTGTCAGTAGCGACGGGAACAGCAGAATACTGGTGAGTAACAGAAAACCATGTACATATCCGGAAAGTTTATTGGTTGCTCCGGCATTGATATTGGCAGAACTGCGGATAATTGCAGATGTGATCGGTACGCCGCCAACCAAACCGCAGCTTAAATTGCCGACTCCCTGGGCAATCAGTTCTCTGTTTGGAGGAGAAGAAACAGTTGCCTTTTTTAACTTGTCCATCGCATCTATACTCAGAAGGGATTCCAGACTTATAACAACCGCTATGGTGAAACCGATGCTGTAGGTTTTATAGTTTTGCAGCGCACTGAAGTCGGGAAATATTAAACTGTCAATTAAATCTGCAGGTGATTTGATCGAAGGGATAGACACCAGGTGACTCTGGTGAACAATTAAGGAAGGAAATATATGTTGAAACAGAAGGTTCATCAATATCCCGGCAATCACGATAACCAAAGCACTTGGTATAAAGGAAAGTTTGGATCCGGGTTTTATAAAATCACCATTCCAGAATAATAAGATCAATATTGAAATAGCACTGATAATGGCTGGTCCGGCAGAAAAATAATTTAACATGTGAACCAACTCGGAGAAAGTGTTTTTGCCATCATCCTGAAAGAATGACATGTTTCCTTCCGGGTCAACATCATAACCAACCAAATGGGGAATTTGTTTTATGATGAGGATAATACCAATGGCAGACAACATGCCTTTGATTACTGATGATGGAAAGTAGTGGCCAACCAATCCCACCCTTAAAACTCCGAATAAGATCTGAAAGACTCCTGCGATACAGATGGCTGTCAGAACAAATTCAAAACCTCCTAATTCTTTTATAGATGTGATCATGATAGCAGTCATGCCGGCTGTTGGTCCGCTGATGCTGTATTTAGCACCACTGATCAGCATGACGATGCTGCCTCCGATAATACCGCTGATGATGCCTGAGAAAGGCGGCGCATTTTGCGCAATAGCTATACCTAAACATAAGGGTATAGCAACAAGGAAAACTACAACACCCGATTGGATGTTTTGTAAAGACTCTTTGATTGATAGCATAGTTAATAAGTTAGGGTATAGGACATGCTATACTCTGCCAACATTTGAGCAAATGCAGAATACAGATTTAAAACCGGCTGAAATGAATTATGCTATTGATTCGGGTGGGGGAGAAACAATTTCTTTAAAGTGCGATTTAAAGAGTTGCTGATTGTGGTGAAGAAAATTTTTGCTGGTATGGAAGTCACTGAAAAAAATGAAGGTGGAATGAGAAGTTACATAATGGGATTTTTTTTCATCCATTTCTTCTTTGGTATCATTGGCTTTTTTATTCTCATCCGTATCAGATGTTTCATCGTAATCTTCAGCCGATGAAAGTTCAATTGCAGGTTTTGTCTTTTTTAGAAAGGAGAGCAGGTTTGCCCGGTGAAGTATTCCGAAGGCAAAGAAAAATAATAAAATAACTGCGCTGATCCTCATGACTCCTATAACGTGTTCTACTCTACAATTGTTTTAGGCTTTTAGTTCAGCTTCCCAAATATTTAAAGGATTTTGCGATAAGTACCAGATCCATATAGGGGTTATAATCACGTGCATACGATAAATTAATCTCCTGAATATTAGACGTTGGGATACGGTTGGATTTTTCAAGGTAATAGGTAGGGTTAATAATTCCCCGTTTGATCTGAGGCAGGTTGATTTGTTGTGTATTGGTAAATCCTACCCAGGATTTTTTACCTGTAAGTACCTGTATGGTGTTCAAAAAGAATTGACGTGGCTTTTCAATGAGCCATAAAATTACCGGATATGTGAAAATAAAAATCAGGCTTACACACACATCCAGAATACGTTTGTTTTGAATGTTTTTTTCTTCAATAATATTCAAATTGATATTTAGTGTGTAAAAATCGCCACGTCTGTTTTTGGAATTACTTCCGATGATGATGTTACTTTCTTCCGGAACAATCTTAAAATCTACTTTTGTATTATCAATTTGTGTCATCCATTCAATGATGGAGTTGGCTGGCAGATCTTTTGAACAGAAAATAATTTCATCAACCTTATACATGCTGACAATATTCTGAAGCTGTTTGGTAAAGCCAAGGTATTTCCCTTTTACATCTTCTTTATTTCCTGTGGTGATGAATCCCAGAACGTTTAAGTTATAATTAGTCTCCAGCAGCAGCTGGTCTATGCGTTCACATTCACGATAAGAACCTACAATAACAATCTTCTTATTTTTATTTTCACCCAGGTCGAAGCTTCCGTTTTTGATCCAGTGTATAATACTTCTGAATAAAAATACAATAGACATGGAAAGCAGCGAGCCTTCCAGCAGGAATGTTTTTGAGTAACGATACTCGTCAATGAAATAAGAGATCGATGCAATGATAAATGTGCCGAAAACAAAACTACGCAGTAATCTGCCTGCTGTAGCAGTACTCTTATAAGCACCATTAAAGAAAAGAGACAGGGTCCATACAACAGTAAATAATGGAATAATTTGCTTGTATACCACACTGTAGATAGCCTCTCCTGCAACTGGTCCGTTATCTTTGAAATAAAACAGGCTGGCCAGGGAGGCAAAAATTAATGTTGAATCAAAAAGTACAGGCAGTACTTTTTCAAGGATACGATTACTTACAGCAATAAATGCCCTGAAATAAATAGCCAGGTATATCAGTGCTGTAAATACGCTGGTATTTTTAGAAGTGAAATGCTTCTGGGCAAAAATGATCATTGCCTTATAGAAGATGAATACATAATTGATACTCGTTTTTTTAGTGCTTTCACCTTTGTAGTGAATAATACGGGTATCTGAAAAATAATAATTTTTATAGCCAGCCCGGATAATGCGATAAGAGAGATCAATGTCTTCTCCATACATGAAATAGTCTTCATCCAGCGCACCGATTTTATCAATCACTGATTTTCTCAGTACCATAAAGGCACCTGAAAGTACTTCAACTTCGTGAGATTCGTTTTTATCCAGGTAGCCCAGATGGTAGTGTCCGAATTTTCTGGATTTCGGAAATAGTTTCGCTAATCCGAATATCTTATAGAACGCTACCCATGGAGTAGGGAAGCCCCGCTTAGACTCTGCCAGGAAGTCACCTTTGCCGTCAATCATCTTGACACCTAAACCGCCGCCCTGCGGATGATCGTTCATGAAGTGAATACACTTTTCCAATGTATCAATCTCAATAACGGTGTCAGGATTTAATAATAAAATATATTCACCGGTTGCCTGTGCAATAGCTTGGTTGTTAGCTTTGGAAAAGCCCACATTCTGCTCATTAACAATCAGATTTACAAAAGGGAATTTTGTTTTAACCATCTCCACCGAACCATCGGCAGAATTATTGTCCACAACAAAAACTTCAACATCCAGGCGGCTTATTGCTTTGGACACTGAAATAAGCGCCTGTTCTAAAAAATGACAGACATTATAGTTTACAATTATGATACTTAATTGTTTCAATCTTCTTTGTTTTCAAATAAAGTTCTGGTTGCAATGCTTCTACCAAGAGTAACCTCATCCATATATTCCAGTTCCCCGCCAAAAGGTATCCCCCGGGCGATTGTACTGATCCTGATCGGATAATTTTTAAGTTTCTTCGTAATAAAGAATGCAGTTGTATCACCCTCCATTGTAGGACTGAGTCCCAGGATTACTTCTTTGATCTCGGTGCCGGTTACTACACGTTCGATTAAAGATTCTATATTTAGTTTTTCGGGTCCTATACGTTCCATGGGAGAGATGACTCCGCCAAGGACATGGTATACTCCAAAATACTGGTTCGTATTTTCAATTGCCAGCACGTCGCGGATGTCTTCAACAACACAGATTACCCGCTGATCTCTTTTGTTGCTTGTGCAGATATCGCACACAGTTTCGTCTGAGATCGTATGGCATTTTTTACAATATTGAATATGTTCCCGTGCATTTAACAGGGCATGGGCCAAGCTTTCAGAATCTTTGCTTTCTTTCTTTAAAAGATGAAGTACCAGCCTTAAAGCGGTTTTTTTCCCTATTCCGGGAAGTTTGGATACTTCAAGTACTGCTTCTTCTAATAATTTAGAAGGAAAGTTCATAGATTAACTGAATGGGCTAAATGAGGACAAATTGATTCAAAAAAAAGTAACATTAAAGGATCTCGGCAGAAATACCTTTGTCACAAATTCCTTGACGCATTGGTTTCAGTTCATTCAGTGAACCCATTTTAACAGTACATTTTCCTTTATAATGAATTAATAATGTACATTGCTCTGCTTGTTCAGGAGAGTGTCCGCATACAGACATTAACACCTGAATAACATGCTCAAAAGTATTTACATCATCATTATAAACAACGAGATCGTTCATGTCAGAAGTTTGCACTTCTTCCATTAAAGCTACATCTTCTTCTTCATGCTGGAAGGGAAATGAACGTGAATGAAATCGATTCATAATTGTTTGGGTCTGGTGTATAGCAAATTTAATAAAAAAAACACAATTTTGACTGGTTTTAAGACAGAATTAATATGAGCGTTGGGTTAATTATTACGATTTTAAGCATCTATTTTGGTGCTCTTTTATTAATTGCCTGGTTTACTTCACGGAAGGCAGATTCTGAAGCTTTTTTTACAGGAAATAATCAATCTGCCTGGTATCTGGTGGCTTTTGGTATGATCGGAACGTCCGTGTCCGGGGTAACATTCATATCTGTTCCGGGTCAGGTAGGCGCAGCCGGTTTTTCTTATTTTCAGCTCATATTGGGCAATCTCGTTGGGTATTTTATCGTAGCGCTTGTATTGATGCCTATTTATTACAAATCCAACATGGTTTCCATTTACACCTTCCTGGAAGAACGTTTTGGGTTCTGGTCTTATAAAACGGGTTCGGCGTTCTTTTTATTATCCAGAACCATAGGCTCATCGCTGCGGCTTTATCTGGCAGCAGAAGTACTGCATACATTTTTATTCAAAGAATTAGGTGTCTCATTTGTTTTTACGGTAGGTATTACCATTCTGCTGATCTGGATCTATACATTCAAAGGCGGTGTAAAAACAATTATCTGGACAGACACATTCCAGACCTTCTTTTTAGTTGGTGCTGTTATTATAAGTGTGATCGTTATTTCCAGGCAACTTGGCTGGGGGGCTGTTGAAATGATTCAGCAGGTAGATGCAAGTCAGTATTCCAGGATATTTCATTTTGAAGATGTAAAAGCATCAAATTATTTCTGGAAACAATTTATCTCAGGAATATTCTTTACCATAGTACTTACAGGGCTTGACCAGGATCTGATGCAGAAAAACCTTACCTGTAAGAACCTGAAAGAAGCGCAAAAAAATATGTATTGGTTCTCCGTCATTCTTGTGATTGTTAATTTTCTTTTCCTTACGCTTGGCGCATTACTTTATATTTATTCAGAGAAGGAAGGTTTTGCTATTCCGGCGCAGAGCGACTTCCTGTATCCGATTCTTGCACTTAAATATCTGGGCGTGATTGCCGGTGTGTTCTTCCTGCTTGGTATCACTGCTTCATCTTATGCCAGTTCGGATTCAGCATTGACTGCTCTTACTACTGCTTTCTGCATAGACTTCCTGGATTTTAATAAAGGGAAAATTGAAAATAAAAATCGCGTCCGTACATATGTGCACGTAGGTTTTTCATTATTGTTCTTTCTGATCATTGTGATCTTTAAAGAATTCAATCAGGGCGCTTCGGTGATCAAGACTGTACTAAGCGCGGCAGCGTATACGTATGGTCCGTTGTTAGGTATGTTTGCCTTTGGGATCATAAATAAAAACAGGAAGGTGCAGGATAATCTGGTGCCGGTTATCTGTATTTTATCTCCCGCGCTTACCTATGGAGTTGTTGTATTTTCAAGGGAAGTATTGGGTTATAAAACAGCTTTTGAAGATTTATTAATCAACGGTGCCATTACTTTTATTGGAATGTATATTGTTTCATCAAAAAATACCGGGGAACAACCAGCATTGGATAATGGTATGTAGCAAATTGCTATAACAATTCTTTACAGGGATCCCAAAAGACGGAGTTAAAGTCAAGCACTTTGATTCCGTCTTTTATTTTAATGCCTTCTTTTGTCAAGGCTTTCTCCATGGCTGTAGGTGTTTTAAAATGATGTTTACCTGTAAGCAATCCCTGGCTGTTTACCACCCGGTGTGCGGGTAGCCCCGGTATACTATGAGCGGCATGCATGGCCCAGCCCACCATACGTGCCGAAGATTTCATGCCCAGGTATTTGCCAATCGCGCCATAAGAAGTTACTCTTCCTTTGGGAATGAGTTCAACAACCTGGTAAACGGATGCAAAGAATGAATCGTGATCTTTTTTCATGGTTAAAAATAATAATCAGGAAATCGAATCCGGCATTTTATTTTGAAATTAATAGTGACGCATTACATTGTCAAACGGGATTTTTTTCAGAGCTTTGTAAGTACAAGCTCTCCTTGTTTTTTTATTTCATACGGTCATATTGCCTTTAACTGCAGGCATTTCATCTGATTTCGTCCTCCTTTTTAGAAGCGGTTCACCAGGCCTGAAGGCGGAACATACCCGGAACACAGGCGGAATATATATGGCTCAGCTTAGGAGTTAGATAGGCTTTGACTGGAAGGAGGGAAGAGATTAGCCTGCCTAGAATAGCTATGCAGATTATCTGTTAAATCCGGATCGGTTATAGGTTTTAGTTAATCCTGGATAATGCATGATGCTCCTGCGCGGCGAAATATATCATTTATCTTTCATTATTATTTCTAACCTTCTTCATAATCAATTAACATTGGCAAACAAAACATCTTGTTTTGTCGCGTTTTTTGAGTAATCACCGAAGGACCCTGGGCTTTCCCTGGGCGGAGACCAGGGGGAGACTGGGCGGAGCCTCCATAAATGTGATTGCCTTGTTCAGAATTCGTGCCACTGAAAAGGCTATACAGGTTATCGATTAAATCCTGCTGTAGTTATACAATTGTGTTTAGTTCTTTTTGCTTTTCATAATACTTTTGTTTTTGGGTAGTTATTTCACGATGTGACAAAGGTATCATGTAGGGTAAGGAACATATTTATCGATATAAATTTCATAAACGCTTTTTATCTTGTCCGGTATCTGTATCCTAAACACAATCTTTATGTTAGAGAAAAATATATAATTGTGGATACTTTTTTTAAATAAATCTGGCGAAGCTGTTTGTAGTTTAAAGAAAAAAATATATTTTTGCATCCTCATTAAACAAGACACTGTTTATTGTCATCACAGAGAGATGGCAGAGCGGTCGAATGCGGCGGTCTTGAAAACCGTTGAACTGCGAGGTTCCGGGGGTTCGAATCCCTCTCTCTCTGCGAATAAAAGCCCTTCCATTTTGGAAGGGCTTTTTTTATTTTAACTGTTTCCTGAGTTTCAGAACCTGCCCTCTAAACAGCGTATTACTACGTAAGAACAAGAACCATTATCAGTGCAGTAGCAGGGTTGATTCTGTTTATAAATCAATGTCTGATATAATTGAAAAAGAGCACGGTATCTCTTCAAAAAATCTTCATTCAGGCATTCTAAAGATTCAGGCACACAAGAATGTTCTATAATAAATCAAAATTAACTTATTTCTGTTAAATTTGAAGTTGAACGTGTTTACTGCACCGTTCAACCGGATTAAACCAGGGAATAAAAAAGCAGTGCGAACGTTTACAATTGATTCTAACTTTTAATACACGAATATGATTATTGAACCTAAAATGCGTGGCTTTATCTGTTTAACTTCTCATCCGAAAGGCTGTGAACAGAATGTGATAAACCAGATTGAGTATGTAAAATCAAAAGGAGCAATCAACGGCCCCAAAAGAGTGTTGGTGATAGGAGCTTCTACAGGTTTTGGCTTGGCATCAAGAATTACGAGCGCATTTGGCTCAAACGCATCAACAATCGGAGTATTTTTTGAGAAACCTGCACAGGAAGGAAAACCGGCTTCACCAGGCTGGTATAACAGTGTTGCTTTCCAGGATCAGGCAAAAAAAGCAGGCCTGTATGCGAAAAGCATTAACGGTGATGCGTTTTCTACAGAAGTGAAACAAAAAACGATTGATCTGATCAAAGCTGATTTAGGTCAGGTAGACCTGGTAATCTATAGTCTGGCATCACCGGTACGTACAAACCCGGTTACAGGTGTTACACACCGTTCAACATTAAAACCGATCGGTGCAACATTCAGCAACAGTACAGTAGATTTTCATACAGGAAAAGTATCAACGGTTTCGATTGAGCCTGCAAATGAGGAAGATATTGCGAACACCGTTGCAGTAATGGGCGGTGAAGACTGGGGAATGTGGATCGATGATATGCTGAAGGCAGGTGTACTGGCAGAAGGCGCAATAACAGTGGCATATTCATACATCGGTCCTGCATTGACCGAAGCCGTTTACAGAAAAGGGACAATCGGTAAAGCAAAAGACCATCTGGAAGCTTCTGCATTTACAATCACAGACAAACTGAAAGCGGTAAAAGGTAAAGCATATGTTTCTGTAAACAAAGCGTTGGTTACTCAGGCAAGTTCTGCTATCCCTGTTATTCCATTATATATTTCATTGTTATATAAAGTAATGAAAGCCAAAGGCATTCACGAAGGTTGTATTGAACAGATCCAGCGTTTGTATGCACAGCGTTTATATGCAGGCAAGGAAGTACCCACAGATGAGAAAGGAAGAATCCGCATTGATGACTGGGAGATGAGAGACGATGTACAGGCTGAAGTTGCAAAGCTTTGGGGCGAAACAACTACAGAAAATGTTTTTGAAATCAGCGACCTGAATGGATATAAAACGGATTTCCTGAATCTTTTCGGATTCTCAGTAGGGAAGGTTGATTACCTGGCTGATGTAAATGAAAATATCACTATTGAAGGTTTGGTTTAATATATATATCCGATATCAAAGAAAAGACTGTAGTAATGCAGTCTTTTTTTATAAAGAAGAAAAAGATTAAATGAAAAATAAGACTGATCGTTTCAAATATATTGTTGTTTGTGTTGGTATTGCATTCGTGATGCTTTCCTATTATGTGTATCAGATTTTCTTTACGCCAAATTTTGGCAATAAGGAAGGTGATAAAGCATTTACACTTTATATAAAGAAAGGTGCTGCATTTCAGCAGGTATTGGATACCCTGGATAAATATAAGGCTTATGATGATAAAACATCATTTGCTTTTATTGCCAAAATGCTGAGTTATCAGGAAAATGTAAAAGCCGGCAGGTATATTATTCAACCTGGTTCAACAAATTTACAGGTAGTAAAAAAATTGCGTAGCGGTGCGCAGGATCCTATTAAAATAACCTTTAACAGCATCCGTTTAAAATCAGAATTTGCGGAACGTATAGGTTCTAAATTTGCTTTCGGAAAAGATACATTGGCAGCATTGATCAATAGTGAAGCTGTTTGTAAGAAATACGGATTTGACACCTGTACGATCCTTGCGATGTTTATTCCCAATACGTATGAGTTTTACTGGACACTTTCGGGAGATGCTTTTTTAGAACGTATGCAGCAGGAATATACAACCTTCTGGACACAGCAGCGCAAAGAACTTGCTGCCAAGGCAGGTTTAACACCTGTCCAGGTTTCCATACTCGCCTCCATCGTTGAAGCAGAAACGAACATGAGTACGGAAAAACCTACTGTTGCCGGTGTTTACATAAACCGCCTGAACCTGGGAATGCCTTTACAGGCTGATCCTACAGTGAAGTTTGCATTAGGTGATTTTGCCATTAAACGTATCAATCATGATTTAATTGAACAGGCCGGAAATTCGCCATACAATACCTATAAAGTTTCAGGTCTGCCGCCTGGTCCGATTAATATGCCGTCAATTACTACCTTAGATAAAGTGTTGAATTACGAATCACATGATTATCTGTTCTTTGTGGCTGATCCTGCAAGGCCAGGATATCATATTTTTAATGTGGATTACCGTTCGCATGTGAACAAAGCAAATCAATACCGTAAAAGTTTGAATAAACGTAATATTCATTAATTGTTATGATAGAACATACGGTTCAGGTGCGGGTACGGTATTCCGAAACAGACCAGATGGCTTATGTCTATTATGGTAATTATGCCAGTTATTTTGAAGTTGCCCGTGTAGAGGCCTTTCGGCATATAGGTTTTTCGTATAAGGAAATGGAAGCAGCCGGGATCATGATGCCGGTACTTGAAATGAAAACCAGGTATATTAAACCTGCAAAATACGATGACCTGCTTTCAATAAAAGTATTTATTAAAAATAAGCCTGGTATTAGAATTACATTTGAATACGAAGTATATAATGAAGCGAATATTCTGTTAACAGTAGCTGAAACAACACTTGTATTTATTAGCTCCGCAACAGGTAAGCCAATGCTGCCACCGGCAACGTTCATGTCTTATTTTGAAAAGTATTATTAAATGATAAAAAGAATCAAACGTAAGGTTACCAGCCATCCTGCCGTTCATAAAGCATATAGACATATGTCTTTAATTAAGATCGGGGAGAGACGGATTTCATTGATCTTGTTTCTGAAGGTTCTCTTCAAAAAACTGAACGATGATGATATCAATGTACGCGCGAAAAGCATTACCTACGATTTCTTTCTTTCAATTTTCCCCGGTATCATTTTCTTGTTTACATTAATTCCTTATATACCTGTACCGAATCTGGATGAAAATATTATGGCCGCGATTTCCGATTTTTTACCCGGAAATATTTACTCTTCCGTTGAAACAACTTTAACTGATATCATCAATATTCCAAGAGGAGGTTTATTATCCTTCGGTTTCTTTTTTGCCTTTTATGCTGCGAATAATGGAATTATCTCAGTTATTAATGCCTTTAATCATTGCTATAAAACTACCGATGGAAGAAGTTTTATTGCCAAGCTGGGGGTGAGCATAAGTATATTATTGTTGCTTTTTTTAGTAGTGGTAGGAGGCATAGCGATTTCATTGTTCCTGAAATTCTTTTATAATAACCTGGAGCGCGGTTTTGAAGTGTCGTATTTTCAGCTTTATTTTTTAATCTTCTTAAGGTTATTTGTAATGTTTTTCCTCATTACCATGAGTATTTCAGTTTTGTATTTTATAGCGCCTTCGATGCATAAAAGGTGGAAGTTCTTTTCCGTCGGTTCTGTGACAGCTTCAATATTATGTTTCCTTTTTACGTTGGGTTTTGGATTTTATATCGAACATTTTAACTCTTACAACAAAGTCTATGGTTCCATTGGAGCACTGATCGGTTTTTTGTTGTTGATTTTTGTTAATGTACTGATGATGCTGGTGGGATTCCAGATCAATGCATCATTGGAAATCGCGCATAAAAGGCAAACCGAATAGATCCGCGTTTTTTATAATATTTTGAATATGCCGAGTGCTGTTAGCGTACTGAATTTATGTTTGAATAAACTGCTGTTCAAACAGATGTATTTATACTAAGAGTGGTATAAATACATCATAATTCCAATAATTGTTTAACATTCCGGATAAAAAGTATAATTTTTTTTCGATTTGGGTTACTTTTTCACTATTTTAGCAGACTAGTAATTATATATATACTTCAACTTATTACTAAATAAATACAAACTCAAACCATATGATTAAGAAGTTTAATCTGAAGCTGATTGTGTTTTTAATGGCCTGTCTGTATTCTACGGTACTTACAGCCCAGATAAATTCCACAACAGCAGTAGTACCTTTTGGTGCAAACCCCAATTACGGTACAAACGGTATTATGCCTACCAACCTTCCTACCGGAGGAACATACGGCAAGTCTCAGGACGCTGCTGATGCTTACAATGAGTGGAAATCAAACTATACGGAGTCGTGCGGAAGCGGTATGTACCGCGTAAAATTCGATGAGCCGAATCGTACAGTATCAGAAGGTATAGGTTATGGTATGCAGTTAGCTGCCTATGCTGCAGATAAAACCCTTTTTGATGGTTTATATAAATATTGGAAAAATTTCAATTCTCCTAACTCTGGCGGTAAGGCAGGTAAGTTGATGAACTGGAGAATTGAAGGTTGTGGTCCGACAGTAAGTGGAACAGGTAGTGCTGCCGATGCCGATGTAGATGCTGCATGGGCATTATTAATTGCTGAAAACCAGTGGCCAACAGCAACTTCTCCTTATGATTATGCTTCAGAAGCAAATAATATGCTGTCTGCAATCAGAGAATTGGAAATAAACTCATCCGGACAATTAATCAACGGTGATGGCTGGGGTTTTGGCGACAATTGCCGTAACCCAGGTTACCAGTCACCAGCATATTATAGATTTTTTGCTTCTGCTAACCCAACATATGCGTCT
>NZ_JBQCDF010000145.1:0-6597 GCF_051961495.1 Cytophaga sp.
ATCTATTCATGGATGCTACTGCTGATTTAATAGCAGCTGCCCAGGTATTGGGTGTAAAAGTTTCAATTTTAATTAAAGACTTGTTTCCCATTGCCTTTAATGTTTCTTCAGGCAAGATCGCCAGTTTGTCAAAAACATCTATCAAAGATTTTGCTGTTTCATGGGAAAAAGACATTCCATTTTGAGATTCATCGAGCAGATCAGGTAAACAACCGCATACAGTTGAAATAAATATTGGTAGTGATGCTGCCATTGCTTCATTAACCACCAGTCCCCAGGGTTCAAAACTACTGGGTAATACAAGTCCCGCTGCGGAAGCATAAAGCCCAGGTAATTCATTATATGTAAACCATCCCGTTAACGCCACAGATTCCGACAAATGCAGTTCATCGATAAGCTGTTGCAGGAATGTTCTTTGCGGACCATCGCCAACCAGCAACAAGCGATATCGTTTATGAATTGCTGATTGGGCAAAGCAACGAATTAAAAATTCAAGATTCTTCTCTTCACTATAGCGGGCGACACAAATAAGATATTTTTTTTCTCCTAACTGATTTGTTTTAAAATGATTATTATCAACTACGCTGTAACCTTGGGTGATTCGATTACTTTTAATTTTGTAGTTTCCGGAAAAATGACTGCAAGCTCTTTCTCCTGATACAAAAAAATGTCCGCCTAAAGCTTTTAACAACAATGATTTCAAATAATCCTTCACCTTGCCCCGCGAATACCAGGATTCAGAAAAGATAATCGTTTTAACACCATGCAGCCGGGCATACAGAAGGAACAAATGATATTCATTCCTGCCATATGGAAGTGCGATTACTTTTATGCTTTTTGTTTTAATTATTTTACGAAAGGCAAAAAATCTATTCAGCAAATCTTTATGTTCAGCGGCTTTTGCAGATAATATAAAATGCCTGCTACTATTCAGGCTATTCCATTTATACAGGGCATCTGATCCTGCCAGGTCTGCGGTGTACACATCCATATCCAATACTTCCTCGCAAGCCTTAATACGAGCCAGATGATAATCTCCAATCCGATCCCAAATAAATAAAATTGATTTCATACTAATTTATATAAACTTGAGGCAAAGTGGTCGATTGAATATTTTTCAATCGATTTTAAAGTATTGGATGAAGCTTTATTCAGTTCAGATGGATTAGAGAGTATGTGTAAAAGTATTTGTATTAACTCATTTGCTGAAGGTGTTTGCATTACCCATCCATTATTTTTATCCTGCACAACTTCACCACAACGATCTGTGGCAATAACCGGAAGCTTCCAGGCAAGTGCTTCCAGCTGTGTTAATCCAAACCCATCTGAAAGTGTTGGAAACAAAAATACATCTGCCTGCTGATAATACCTATCTGTTTCAGCTCTTGTCAATACCCCTTTATATATTACATTGGCTGTATGCAGTTGAGCATGAGAAAGCTCATTACGTCCGGCAATGATGAATTCGATGGGTTGATCTTTCAGTTTTTCTGCGGCCTCAAGTACCAGATGAATTCCTTTCCGTAACGTTAATGTTCCCAAAAACAAACACCGCAAAGGCCTTTGTCTTGTAAAAATATCCGGGTACGTTCTGTTGAATGCTACGTGTTCGTTTGTTATCTCGTACGGCAACGGAATTGTTACAATTTTATTACCGTCTATTCCATACGCCTGCAGTTGCCTTCGGCTCCATTCAGAATTTACCATAATACTGTCTGCAAGCATACATTCTTCCTTCCACTGCTGCCAATAAGAATCCGGTGCCGGTTGCCAGCTTGTTTCCGTTCCGTTTTGTTTTATAATATCCGCAACGATGTCTTCTTCACCTTTGCCTGGATCCATCTGATATAATATTGTTTTAAGCTTCTGCTCTTTAGCAATTTTAAAGGCAGTCAGAGATGTATAACTGATACCAAACACGGCGGTTGCCCCATTGCATTTTTTTTGGATTTCGCCTGCTGCATGTTTAAAATAGACATCTCTCGCAATTATTTGCTTCCATCCGTATTGCGGATATTTTTTTCTGATTTTATATTCTTCTATTAAAAACGATAATCCCAGTGCTTTTACATGAGCCGATGGAATGGAAGATGAGTATCTTCCGGCCAGCGACTTAAGCATATTTACAGGAAATGATCCAAGCAAAAAACGTATGATTGGATTTTTGATCCAGGTATCTGTTATTAATGTATGAAGAATGCCCGTCTTCATAAATGCTTTCGGGATAAGATAATGTGCGCGGGCCCCTATATGTACACAAATAACTTTAGGCATTACATTCAAGTCTGATTCGCTTACGTACATATTTTTTGTATTGGTACACAAATATTATGATAGGCCAATAACTCATAAAGACAATAGCAAAATCACCAGCTAAATCACCACTTCTGAATATGGGTATAAGTGCCGTTAATAATACACCAATTAATAATGCCGATAAATCAGAATTATACATACTCAATGAGCGATACAACCATATCAACAAAAATGCCCAGACAATAGATAAAAGTGGAATAGCAGCTTCTCCGCCTTCTGCATAGAATACACCATACAGCGTTGGTGAAAAGCCAATTTTAACCAACTCCAATCCATACTTTTCCTGATAATTCTGAAACCACCCTGCTAAAGGTTTTCCTTGCCATATAGTTCTGGGTATTGGTCGCAATAATATGTTTAGATGTTCTATTCCATATGTATGATCTAAATATTGAGGATATACCTGATACATCATCATAAATCCATCAATAAAATTCACATCATCGGATTCCTGTATACGATCATAACTTTCTTCATATAACTCTTCTGTAGACAATTCTGATTTTACATCATATCGCATAACCCTGGCAGCCGAAAAAATAACCATTATAACAAATAGGCCAACCAACATTACTCCCAACTTATAGACTGGATTCACTTTACGAACAAGAAAATAACCAACGGGAATCATCCAGCCCAAAAATTGAAAACGTAGTTCTGAACTATATGTAATGTATCCGATAAATAAAAACATTCCCAGGTAGAATAACTTAGTATAGAGTTTAGTTGTCTTGGTATTTAAGAAAAATAAAAACAACAGTATAATGAAGGAGCTGTTCGCAAGCTTGGATAAATTCCCGTATCCATCGCTGATATTACTTGCAAGAACTAATTGAAAAAAAGTAAATACGCCTAAGCCAATGAAAATATATTTCTTTCTGGAAAACAGGAAATCCTTGAGGTATGCGTTTGAATCTTTTATTTTAATCTTGGGCTGCTTATAAAAAAATATAAAGGTATACATAAGTACAGATGTACCAAGCAGTATCAATCCACTTATGATATATGCAAGTTCTAAATTGAAAATAAAACTAATCTGATAATTAAAGTTAACAAACTGACTATTTCCAATTTCCAGGGCAATAACTCTATATTCAACTAAAATATTAAATGCAGCCAGAAATAATGGAATTTCACATTTCTTATTTAAGTAAAAAAAAATTGCTACGAGCAAATTGACAAGCAAAATAACATACACAATATTTCTATCCATCATTCAAAGATTGGTGTATAGTTAATTTTATATGACAAAGAATTATTTCGCATTGCAATTCTTTTGGCAGGCGTGCCGGCAACAATCTCCAATGCCTGTACATCTCTGGTAACTACAGCACCTGCTGCTGCCACAGCACCTTCATTGATTGTAACTCCGGGCATAACCGTTACACCAGATGCAATCCATGCATGATGTCTGATCAATACTTCTTTACCTTTCACTCCGTGCTCATCATCGTTAGGATCATGGGCCAATGTCCAGATACGTGTATACGGACCAATGTCAACATTATTTTCAATTACAATAGAATACCTACGGCAATCCAAAACTACATATTGGTTTATAATGCTATGAGCTCCTATCTTAATATTCCAGAAGTTCAGAATTCTTGTATGCATTAATATGACAGCATCCGAAGAGATATTCCTGTTGAACAACCTTAAAAATGCTTTTCTAAAAAAATGAATAGGTATGTGTGTAATAATATCGTTAAAGATATGATTCAAAAAATATCCAATATATAATTTAAGTTGGGTCACTCTTTATTTTGTACTATATGTTTGAATTACATCCACAATATTTGTCCAGTTGGCAGCCTTCAGATATTGTTCCCATGATGCTGCTTTCTCATTGTTGCTGATTTTACGCATCATGTCGATTGTTTGAATCAGAGCATTTACATCATTAGGCCGGCAAGGTTCACCGATATTATATCTTTTACATACTTCCTGCAATCCGCTTGCTACATCCGTATAGATAAATTGTTTTTTATACGGCGCCAATAGATTCAAAATCCCGCTCTGAGAGGTAAATTCTGGTCTGTAATATAATAAAATTATGTCAGAAGCCTGAATACAAGCTGACAATTCAGTATCTGACAAAAACTTAACTTCAAAACATACCCTTTCAGAAATCCCTAGCGATTCAGCATGTTGTTTCAACTGATCAACGTTAACGGAGCTATTGGCAGGAGAACCTGCAATCAACAATTTGCAGTCCGGCATTTTTACCAGAGCCTGCATTGCGACATCATAATTTTTTTCTTCCCGGATATTTCCGATGATTGAAAGAAGCACATGTCCGTTCTTCCATTCTTTTATTTTACTGAACAGCAACGGATCGGCTTCGTGTGTATCATAAGTTCCGTGAACAATGGATCTATATACCGTCCCTGTATTGTTATAATATGGTTTATCCGGTAAATATTCATGGTAAAGACCGAGCTTCATTCTTGACATGATTAATTTCATGCAAAAAATTGAATATAGCTTGCCAAAAGGGTAATTATCTCTGTCCGGGTCATGTAAAATAATTACATGCTTATGCCGTGCAGCTAAAACAATCAATAAAAGCGTCCACAGAGGAGCGGAAAGTTGTTCAAAATCATTCCATATAACGATTGATTTTGGCGTTCTCCAAAGGTATAATAGAAATCTGACAGGATTATATATCTGCCTGCCAATAAAAAACAACCGGGAAAATAGTCTGTTTTTAAACTTCCGCTGATCATTTGCTAATATATATTTTACGGCTGTATCAGGAATGGATTGCAATGAAAACTGTGTCTTGAAGGGCACTATTAATGTCGTTTCAATCTTTTTGTGAATACATGCCCGATAGAGGTATTGCGAATACTCAAAGCACCCTCCTTTTGAACTGGATTCATAAATGATCACCTTCATTATTTTAACACCTGTTTCAATAACAATGCTCCTTTACGTATTTTCTCAGAACTGAAAAAATATCCTTTTATATACCCTTTTTCATATTGAAACCTGGAAAGTTCAATAATAGGTATTGTATAAAGATATGTTAAAAAAGAATATTTAGGACTTTTATAACGAAGCCAGTTTTTAAATGCCCACCAATACGGACGGAACCCTACCAGTGTCAAGCCCAATAAAACCAAGGCCAGACTTATTTTCATATTAAAAAATACATAAAATGGAATTGCTAAAATAAGACAGATATAGAACATATATCTTAACATACTCTCGACTGACTTAACAATAAACTGTCGTTGATTTACATGTGCTTCCCCATCGCCCAACCCATACCGATATGCCTCTTTACCGTATGCCTTTAGGGTTGTATGTCGCCCCCAATATACATAAGGTTCATTTACATACACTATTTTATGGTTTTGCTTCAACAAGATCATTCCAAAAACCAGATCATCTGCCGCAAGCGTTAACCATTCCGGATAACCTCCTATTGATTCCCATACAGATTTATGATAAGCAATAGATCGGGAAGAGGGTATGAAGCCTTCATGAGGAGCCACATAGTAGCCATCGCATATAATATAATTTGCTTTAGCAGGCTCTGTTTCTATGTCCGATTCAATAACTTCAAACGTTCCGCCAACAACTTTTACATTGTTATCTTCAAATGGTTTTACCATCGACTCGATCCATAAAGGATTAAATCTACATCCAAAATCAGTCGAAAGAATGTATTCATGTGAAGCTTCATGAATAGCTTTATTCCGTCCTTCGGCAACATTACATTTTGGCCATGATAAAATTTTAACAGGAAAGGAAGTCTTCCCGGCCCATGCTCTTAAAATAGCCACCGTATTATCTGTAGAACCTGCATCGGTTATAACAACTTCATCCGGCAGGCGTGTTTGAGCTGATATATCATTCAAGGTATCCTGGATACGTGCTGCTTCATTAAATACAGTGGATACCAATGTTACTTTCATTACTATTATTTATTTACAACACAATTTATTTTACATGTAAACGTAAGCATCTTGACTTAAAAGTTTGAAAATGCGCTATCCCATTTCCTGGTAACATCTTCCTTCTTTTTAATAAATCCCCGTAATTGAATTTTATCCAACTTTACAGCAAGTTTATATTTAAGCAATTCATTTCCTTCCCTGCCTACATACTGGTTTAAATCTATTTCATCAAAATAATCTGACATATTATTTTTTATAAATTTAATTACTTTCAGCACATGAGGATCACGGCAATCATCAAACAGCATAATCCCCTTTGTGCTCATAAGCTGAGCACAATAGTAATAGTCAATGAATACATCTTCAAAAAGATGCG
>NZ_JBQCDF010000146.1:0-5384 GCF_051961495.1 Cytophaga sp.
ATCAGGAGGTGGAGTCCTATTACAATTCCGACGATGTAAATGAACCGATCACGAGCGATTTACGTGTAGATTCATTAAACAATATGATTGGCGACGAAGTTGCCAATGCTCTCAATGCTTTAGATGTTGATTTCAGAACCATAATCATTTTATGTGATCTGGAAGGTTTTACATACGAAGAAATGGCTAAAATATTAGACATTCCTATCGGAACGGTACGTTCACGTTTGCACAGGGCGCGTAATGTTTTAAAGGAAAAATTACAGGAATATGCCCAGTCTATGGGCTATAAAGATCAAAGAAAGAAAAACGATTAAGCTGCATGATTGATTTTATTAAAGAGGTTGTAAACAAATTAGTCGGCAAGAAGGCCGAACAACGCTATTGTTGCAAGGATTGCTTATGCAGGCTTAATTCGGTTCTGGATGGTGAAGCGACCAAGGAAGAAATGATCTATCTTCAGGAACACATTGAGCAATGCGCTCCTTGTTATAACCATTATAACATTGAAAAGTCGGTCAAAGAAGTAATCAAGCATAAATTAGAACAAAGGCCTGTTCCTCCCAGCCTTATTGACTCCATCAGGGGAAATATTCAAAAAAATTGCTAAGCTTTTATGGAAGGAAAATTATTCATTTTTTCAGCTCCCTCAGGCTCTGGTAAAACCACCATCGTTCAGCATTTATTACAAACCGACCCTCGTATTGGCTTTTCTATTTCTGCCTGCACAAGAGAAATGCGTGAAAGTAAAGAGGCGAACGGAAAAGATTACTACTTTCTTTCTGTGGATGAATTTAAACGCAGAATTCAAAATAAAGAATTTGTTGAATGGGAAGAAGTTTATCCCGGCCGTTTTTATGGCACACTCCGTTCAGAAGTACAGCGCATCTGGGACATGGGTAAACATGTTATTTTTGATGTAGATGTAAAAGGCGGATTAAGCTTAAAAGAACAATTCGGCGATAAAGCACTTTCAGTATTTGTTAAAGTTCCATCCCTGGAAGAATTACAGAAACGCCTGGTAGACCGCAATACGGAATCGGAAGAGAGTTTAAAAGCCAGACTTGAAAAAATGAAATTCGAATCTTCTTTTCAGGATCAGTTTGATGTTATTCTTATCAATGACCGATTGGAAGAAACATTTGTTAAAGCTCATCAATTAGTAAGCAATTTTATCGAACAAAAATAATCGCCTGCTTTCGCATATCCTTGTGAAGCAAAGAAACTGATTGAAATATCTCTTGCAATGAAGATTGGTTTATTCTTTGGCTCGTTCAACCCCATTCACGTTGGTCATTTAATCATCGGCAATACCATGACTGAAACAACAGACTTAGATGAAGTATGGTATGTTGTGAGTCCGCAGAATCCTTTCAAAAAAAACCAATCGCTACTGCATGAATTTGACCGCTACGACATGGTAGCAGCGGCAATTGCTGATAATCCAGCCTTCAGAGTCAGTGATATCGAATTCAATCTGCCTAAGCCAAGCTATACCATCGATACACTTACCTATCTCAGCGATAAATATCCCCAACATGCATTTGTGCTGATTATCGGCGAAGACAATCTTGACCAGTTCACCAACTGGAAAAACTATGAGCAGATTTTAGCTCAATACGAATTATATGTATATCCAAGACCTGATTCATCAAACAATGTATTGCGTGAACACCCGAAAGTAAAATTAGTGGATGCGCCACTTTTAGAAATCTCAGCAACCTATATCCGTAACCTGGTCAACAAAGGGAAATCGATCCGGTATCTGGTGAGCAAAGAAGTTGAAGAGTTAATTTTAAGCAGGAAATACTACCGGAATATCCGTTTATAAAAGTCAGATACAACCTTGAGCCATTTCATTTTTACATTTTACCGGCAGAGAATAGATTATTGATCTGAATATCCTTCTTTTTTGAACCAATTACGTCGGTTTACGATAAAATAACCCAAAGACAACACACTAGCTGCCTGAATATTAGATGCTTTAAAAAGCGTTTTCTATTCTTATTTTCACAGGAAGTACTTATATTTCATTAATCTTGCCGGCTGCAATCTTTAACCTTTACTAACTCTTTTTACTATGGCATATTATAAGGATTCCATAAACAAAATTTTTAACGAGTTCGGCTCTTCCATCAGCGGGCTTTCAAAAGAAGAAGCAGCGAAAAGAATTACCCAATATGGTTATAATGAATTGCAGGAGAAAAAGAAAGTTCCTGCCTGGCTGTTGTTTTTAAATCAGTTCAAAGACATCATGATCATTATCCTGTTTGTAGCAGCCGTACTTTCAGGTATTGTGGGTGACCTTACAGATACAATCATTATTCTTATCATTATTATTTTAAATGCATTGATCGGATTTGTGCAGGAGTTCCGTGCGGAACAATCCATGGAAGCATTAAAAAAAATGAGCACAACTCAAACGCAAGTACTCCGCAATAATGAAAGCAGTGTCATTTCATCTACCGAGCTGGTACCGGGAGACATTGTACTGATGGAGGCCGGCAATGTTGTTCCTGCGGACATACGCCTGATCGACACACACTCCTTGCGCATTGATGAATCTTCTCTGACAGGTGAGTCGATGTCTGTTGACAAAATAAGCACGGATCTCACAGAAGATAACATTTCCCTTGGAGACCAGGTAAACATGGCCTTTAAAGGCACCTTGATAACCAATGGACGGGCAACAGGTATTGTAATCAGCACCGGCATGCAAACGGAATTAGGGAAAATTGCTGGCATGCTGCATGCAGATGAGGTAAGCACACCGTTACAATACCGGATGCAGAAATTCGGGAAAAATTTATCCTATATTATTTTATTTATCTGCCTGCTGCTTTTCACAACAGGCGTGCTACGTGGTGAAGAACCGTTAAGCATTTTATTATTATCGGTAAGCTTAGCCGTTGCGGCGATCCCGGAAGCGCTGCCTGCACTGATTACTATTGCGCTCTCCAAAGGAGCTTCGCACTTGACTAAAGTAAATGCCCTGATCCGGAAATTGCCTGCCGTTGAAACCCTAGGTTCCGTAACTTATATATGCAGTGATAAAACCGGTACGCTTACTCAAAATAAAATGAAGGTGATTGAATTGTATGAGCAGCCGATTGCAGGTCTCTCTTCCTCACTTTCAGTTCTGCAAATGAGTATGGCCCTCAATCATGATGTAAAATTTACAGAGAGTCATGCGCCATTCGGTGAGCCTACCGAGCTGGCATTGGTTGAATATATCATTCATAAACACAGCTTCGAAAAATACATTCTGCTTAGCAATCAATATTCAAGAGTTGCAGAACTCCCCTTCGACTCAGACCGGAAATGCATGACCACCATTCATCATTTCAACAATAAATTTTTAGTGATTACGAAGGGAGCAAGTGAATCTTTATATGCAACACTTACCGATGAAGATGAAAAAAGTCTTTTATTAAATCAATCCGAAGAATGGGCTGCGAAAGGCATACGCGTACTGGCTTTTGCTTATTCGATCCTGGATAAATTACCAGAGCCTTTCACGTACGAAACAGTTGAAAAGAATTTAATCTTTGCCGGGCTTGCGGGTTTAATGGATCCGCCGCGGGAAGAAGCCAAACTGGCCATACAGGAATGCAAAACGGCAGGCATCAGGCCCGTCATGATCACAGGCGATCATCCGGCTACAGCGCGGGCCATCGGGAGACAGATCGGGATCCTGGATGATAACAGCCTTTCGCTGACAGGTGCAGAATTAAATCATCTATCACAGGAAGATTTTCTGAAACAGGTTGAAAACACGTCTGTATATGCACGCGTTTCTCCGGAACAAAAACTACGGATCGTAAAAGCGCTGCAGGAAAAAGGACATTATGTAGCCATGACCGGAGACGGCGTCAACGATGCACCTTCTTTAAAAGCGGCGAACATTGGTGTAGCCATGGGCATTACCGGAACCGATGTAAGCAAGGAAGCATCAGATGTGATTTTGCTGGATGATAATTTTGCTACTATTGTTAAGGCAGTAAAAGAAGGGCGAAGAATCTTTGACAACATCCGTAAATTTGTGAAGTACATCATGACCTGTAATGGCGCCGAGATCTGGACAATTTTCATGGCGCCATTCCTTGGTATGCCGATGCCTTTACTGCCTATTCATATCCTTTGGATCAATCTGGTAACTGACGGTTTACCAGCCCTGACGCTTGCTGATGAAAAAGCGGAAGCGGATATCATGCAAAGACCTCCGCGGCATCCGTCGCAAAGTATCTTTGCCGACGGCCTCGGTTATCACATCGTATGGGTTGGTATATTGATGGCCGGTGTTACGCTGGCAACACAAAAATACGCGCTTGTGAACCACATCGAATCCTGGCAGACAATGGTCTTCACCGTGCTTTCGCTGTCTCAGCTGGTGCACGTATTAAGCATCCGGAGCGACAGAACGTATTTATTTCAGCAAGGATTCTTCAGCAACAAACCATTGGTAGGATCAGTAGCGCTAACCGTATTGCTGCAGCTGTTTGTGATATATGTACCGTTTATGAATACCATATTCAAAACGCAGCCACTATCTTTAACTGAATTGGGAATATGTATCGGAATGTCCCTGATTATTTTCCATGCAGTTGAATTTGAAAAATTCGTCAGGAAGCAATTTCACAAAAAATAACCGCAACCATGAAAGCAATTGGATTTAAGACTTCATTACCCATTACCGACGATAATAGTTTTATTCTATTTGAGACAGCGAAACCTGCAGCTACAGGCAAAAATCTGCTGGTTAAAATTGAAGCTGTTTCTGTAAATCCCGTAGATTATAAAGTCAGACAAAACAGTGCCAAAAATACTGAACTTGAAAAACCAAAAATAATTGGTTGGGACGCAGTAGGTACCGTTGAATCAATCGGCGAAGATGTAACATTATTTCAACCTGGTGATAAAGTCTATTATGCAGGTGATCTTACCAAGCCCGGCTGTAATGCGGAATATCAGCTGATCGATGAACGTATTGTAGCCCTTGCTCCAAAAAGCATTTCTGCGTCAGAAGCTGCAGCTCTTCCTTTAACAGCATTGACTGCGTGGGAAATATTATTTACCCGTTTGCGTATTGATCCTGTAAAAGATAAAAACAAAACCATCCTGATCATTGGCGGTGCGGGCGGCGTAGGCTCTATTGCCATTCAGCTGGCAAAACACATTGCAGGCCTTACGGTACTGGCAACTGCTTCACGGTCCGAAACAATCGAATGGTGCAAGCAGTGCGGCGCGGATTATGTAATTAACCATAATGACCTGGTGAACGAAGTACACAACAGCGGTTTCAGGTATGTTGACTTCATACTGGACTTTGTTGATGCCAATAAATATTGGGATACCATGGTTGAACTCATCAAGCCGCAGGGCCA
>NZ_JBQCDF010000147.1:0-17034 GCF_051961495.1 Cytophaga sp.
AGCAATCGTAATACCGAATGTTATAACGGTTAACGGAGATGGCACGAACGATACCTGGGAAATCAAGAATATCGAGAGCTTCCCGAACGCAGAGTTCCTGATCTACAACCGTTGGGGCAACCTGGTTTGGAAGAGTTCAGGCTATCCGAAGAAGTGGGATGGATCGAACTACCGTAATGGTGAAGTATTACCGGAAGGAACCTATTTCTACATCATCAATTTACATAGTCAGATCTATACAGAGCCATACACAGGCTGGGTACAGATCATTCAGTAAGAATTAAAATGAGCATATAAAAGAAAAGCTCCTGTCGTTAGTAATAATGGCAGGAGCTTTTGCAATTATGTGGGAATTCGGTTAAATTAAATAGAACACTTTCACTAAACGTTAAATTAAGTTATGGGAAATCTACTTTATTTCATCGCAGTCATATTAGTGATTGCCTGGTTGATCGGTATGTTTGGTTACAACCAGGGCGGCATTATTCATATTTTATTAGTGATTGCCATTATTGCAGTACTGTTACGCGTGATTAAAGGATAACGCTTTCAGATTATGATTCAAAAAAGATAAGCCCGCCCCGATAGCTATCGGGGCGGGCTTATCTTTTTATACAACGGCTGTAATTTCTTTACGGATCTTTTGTGCCGCTGCAACCATGTTGATCAGGGCAGCTTCTGTTTCCGGCCATTTACGGGTTTTCAATCCACAATCCGGATTCACCCAGATATTGCGGACAGGAAGAACATTCATTGCCTTGTTCAACAAATCTACCATTTCATCTGTTGTTGGAATACGCGGACTGTGAATGTCATATACACCCGGCCCGATTTCATTCGGATAATTAAAGTCCACAAAGGCGTCGAGTAATTCCATTTGTGAACGGGATGTTTCAATCGTAATAACATCAGCATCCATGGCAGCAATATTTTTGATGATGTCATTGAATTCCGAGTAACACATGTGTGTATGGATCTGTGTTTCATCTTTTACACCCGATGCAGAAATCCGGAAACATTCTACTGCCCAGTCTAAATAGGTTTCCCAATTTTCCCTACGCAACGGTAATCCTTCACGGATGGCAGGCTCATCAATCTGTATGATCTTAATTCCTGCGGCTTCCAGGTCCACTACTTCATCGCGGATAGCAAATGCAATCTGCATGCAGGTATCCCTGCGTGGCTGGTCATCACGAACGAATGACCACTGTAGAATAGTCACAGGTCCGGTAAGCATGCCTTTCATGTATTTTTTTGTGAGTGACTGGGCTAATTTTGTCCAGGCAACAGTCATGGGTGCTGTGCGTTCGATATCACCATAAATGATCGGCGGCTTTACACAGCGCGAACCATAGCTCTGCACCCAACCGTTTTCAGAAAATACGTATCCTTTTAATTGCTCGCCGAAGTATTCAACCATATCGTTACGCTCAAATTCTCCGTGTACCAATACGTCAATACCAATTTTTTCCTGCCATTCGATTGTCCGCGTCATTTCTGACCTTACAAAATCTTCGTATTGCGTAAGTGTAATATCTCCTTTTTTATACTTTGCCCGGTTTGCCCGGACCTCGTCTGTTTGCGGGAAAGAACCAATCGTAGTCGTTGGCATCAACGGAAGCTTCAATGCTTTTTCCTGTATCTGCTGGCGCAATAAAAATGTACTTGCACGTTGAGCATCTTTGGGCTGTACGGCTCTCACACGCTCTTTCACATGTTGCTTATGGATAAGCTTTGATGCACTTCTATTGTCGATTGCAGTTTTGTTTACTCTCAACAATTCTATTTCTTCTGATTGCATCGGTGCAGCATTTAATTTTTTCAATGCAGCTACTTCGCCCAATTTTTGTTTAGCGAAGGCCATCCAGTTTTTAATTTCCGCAGTTAAAACATCTGTATTTGTTTCGTTATCAAGATCACAAGGAACATGCAACAGAGAGCAGGACGGTGCGATCATCACGCGTTCTTTGCCAATGGCAGAGATTGCTTTTGTGATCAAGAGATTTGATTTTTCAAAATCGTTTTTCCATACATTCCTGCCATCAACCACACCAAGAGATAGAATTGTTTTAGAAGAAATAAATGCCGGTGTAAGAATGTCACTTAGTTGAGACGGACAACGTACCAGGTCCAGGTGCAGCGCATCTACAGGCAGTTTGCTTGCAACGTCAATATTGGTTCCGGTGCATTCAAAATAAGTAGCAACAATAAACTTCAACGAAGGGAATAAATTGCGCAAGGCAGTATACGTTGTTTCATAGGTTTTGCGTACCTGTTCCGTAAGATCCATCACTAAAAACGGTTCATCCAGCTGGACCCATTCTGCACCTTGAGATTCCAATGCTTTAATAAGTTTAACATACACCGGCAACAGGTTATCAATTAATTCAATGCGGTTAAAGCCCGGTTCTTTTTCTTTGCCGGCAAGCAGGTAACTTACAGGCCCTAATAATACAGGCTTTGCTGCTTTCCCGACAATCGTTTTTGCTTCGTTGTATTCTTTAATTGCTTTTTCGGAGATGGGTGAAAATTTCTGATCTTTACGAAACTCCGGCACGATGTAATGGTAATTGGTGTCAAACCACTTGGTCATTTCCATGGCAGTGATATCGTGGCTATCTTTCTGATAGCCCCGGGCCATTGCAAAATAAATATCCAGCTCCGTAAAATTTTTCTGCAGCAAAGGAGAAAACCGATCGGGGATCACGCCCAGCATAAAAGACATATCTAATACCTGGTCGTAAAAAGAAAAATCATTGCAAGGGATCAAGTCAAGTCCCGCGTCCTTTTGTGTAAGCCAGTTGCTGGTGCGTATGGCTTTTGCTGCATCCTGCAGTTTTTGTTGCGTGATGGCTCCTGACCAGTATTGCTCAGATGCTTTTTTAAGTTCACGATTATTCCCGATGCGCGGGTACCCTAGGTTGTGTGCGATCATAAAATTGTTTATTTTTAGAATATAATTCTATGCAAAATTATATATGTAGAATTATAAACTATTATGATTCGAAAAAAGTAAGTAAAACTTACTAAAAAATTCATTTTGTAAGAAAAATGATCTAAAGTTATAGGTTAAAAATCCTTCATTCAGAAAAAACATCTTTATGCAGCACTTAGACGAAATTGATCTTGACATTCTCCGCGCGCTTCAGGAGAATGCGCATATTACGACCAAAGAACTGGCACATCAACTGCACCTGACCACTACTCCGATCTACGAACGCGTGAAACGACTGGAGCGGGAAGGGTATATTAAAAAGTATATTGCTATTCTGGATAATCAGAAATTAAAGCGTGGACTAACGGTTTTCTGCAACGTATCGTTGAAGCAGCATACCAAAGACATCGGCAAAAAATTTGTTGAAGATATCATTGCATTGCCTGAGATTGTAGAATGCTACAATATTTCAGGTGAATATGATTTCATGTTGAAGATCATGGTTGAAGATATGCCGCACTACCAGAATTTTGTAATGAACGGTTTGGGTTCTATAAAGAACATCGGGAGTGCACACAGCATTTTTGTGATTGGCGAGATCAAGCATTCAACAGCGATCCCGATTTGATTCATATATCCAGGAATATAAAACAGTTGCTATACTATGTCTGGGTTTATCTTTTTCTTATTTTGAAAGATAAAAGATAAGCTCTGATGTCGTTTCCTCTTCTTAGTCGCGTTAAATTTTCTTTGTGTTCTTTGTAGTTAAATTATATATTAGATATAAACACATTTATTTAAAATCGATCATGAAAATACCAGCAGAATATTTACCCGTTATGCCTTATCTGATTTTAAAAGACTCAAAAGGCTTTTTAAAATTCGCGAAAGAAATATTTGGTGCAACCGAACAAATGATTGTTCCTGCTGAAGATGGCAGCATCATGCATGGGGAACTGAAAATCTTTGATGCCGTTATTATGTTTGCGCAGGCCAATGAAACCTGGCATGAGAAGTCTGCAGGCATGTATCTTTATCTGCAAGATGTTAACCACGTATATTCCCATGCAATTGCCGGAGGTTCTAAATCATTGATGCTTCCTGATAAAAAGGAATATGGCTATACAGCAGGTTTCGAAGATCCGTTTGGCAATCAATGGTGGATTGTTGAAGGAGAGAAGTAAAATGACCCAAAGGGAATGAATTAAGAAACGAAACCTATAAGGTTTTTAAAACCTTATAGGTTTGTTCGTTAACATACTTTGCGATCTCCGCGGCGGCGGAGCGATAAAAAGAAGCAAATGAAATTGATCAACAAATCCATACCCAGCATTCGTCTCTCTGAATTTATTTCGGAGATAGAAGATTGTCTTGCAGCAACTTTTTACGGCGATACTTTCTGGATCACCACTGAAATATGCGATGTAAATAAAAAACCGGATAAACGCTGGTGCTATTTAAAGCTTATTGAAAAGGAAGGAAAGAATGTTACAGCCGAGATTGGCGCTGTCTTCTGGACACTGGGTTATGCATACATTGAAAAGTT
Organism: Cytophaga sp.; assembly: GCF_051961495.1. Classification (NCBI taxonomy): domain Bacteria; kingdom Pseudomonadati; phylum Bacteroidota; class Cytophagia; order Cytophagales; family Cytophagaceae; genus Cytophaga; species Cytophaga sp. The sequence continues at coordinate 4,482 of NZ_JBQCDF010000147.1, forward strand.
TGAGAAAGAAACCAAGCAGCTTTTTAAAGACGGTTTGGAAATTACATGCCGGGTGAAAGTAACGTTTCACAAACGCTGGGGTTTGAAACTTGAAGTTGTAGAGATTGACTATGCTTATACACTCGGCAAGCTCGAAGCAGAGCGCCAGGAAACACTGGAGCGTTTGGTTAAAGAAAATCCCGACCATATAAAGCTGGTTGGTGAACAATATTATACATTCAATAAATTGCTTCCATTACCTTCGGTGATACAACGCATTGCATTGATCACCGCGCCGGAGTCTGACGGACAGCGGGATTTCAGGCAGGAGCTTGCAAATAATCCGTACGGGTATGCGTTTCATGTAGATGAATTTCTCACACAGATCCAGGGTGATAAAGCACACGAATTTATTATTGGTAAACTTTTGTTGGTTGAAGCGCAGAAAGAAAGATATGATGTGGTTGCGGTTGTGCGTGGCGGCGGCTCTCAGCTCGATCTCAAAGCTTTCGATAATTACGACCTCGCACAAAGGATCGCTTCTTTCCCCATCCCCGTTTTAACGGGCATTGGCCACGATCGCAACACGAGTATTGCTGACCTGATGGCACGCCAGGAAAAGACTCCGACCAAAGTAGCCAATGTAATCATTCAACGTAATTTTAATTTTGAACAACAGGTATTGCAATTGAAAGAACGATTGACAGATACCGTGGATGCGTTGTTTACGAATGCAAAGAATAATCTGAAGGAAATAAAGCGATTTGTGAAAGCATCAAATCCACTGACTATATTGAAGAAAGGATTTGCGATTGTAAAGCATGACAATGTGATTGTGACAGATCCGGCACGTATTGATGTTGCTGCTGAAATACAAATACAGTTTGATAAAGAAACGATTTATTCAACCGTAACAAAGAAGAAAAAAAATGGAAAGTAATTTAAGTTATACAGAAGCACTTTCGAAACTTGAAGAAATTGTTGAGCAGATCGAAGATGATTCAATCATGCTGGATACACTCACAGAAAAAGTAGCGCAGGCAAACGAACTGATTAAATATTGTGAGAGTAAACTACGCAGCATTGAAGGCGATGTGAGGGATTTGTTGAAGTAGTGTTTTAACCGCAAATGCACGAAGTATGTATGCAAAGGTCGCAATGGGAAATTATTTCTCTGGCGCGATTCTTAGCGCAGCGAGACACGTGTCGTTTATTTGGAAGGTTTTTTCATGCCCTTGTGATTAAAACTATTTAACCACAAACGAAGTGGAATAGCTCTCTTCTGCAGCGTATCCCGATTGTTTCTGTTTCACAAACACTTTTCCTTTGATATAGTATTTTCCTTTTTGTGTGGGTGTGAGAGTAAAAGTAAGTGTGCCACCAATTTTTTTGGTCTGAATCGGGACCGTTGTTTTTTTATTATCAATCGTTATTTCCGGACTTGAATCAACGATAATTTCTGAATACTTATAATTATATAATGCGGGTGTTACAACGAATGTATACGTTTCAGATACGTTGATTGTGTCTTTGTCTTTATACACTTTAGTGAAAGGTCCCGAAATATTGGCACCCACCTGTTCGCAATAAAAATATATTACGTCATATTCCAGGTTCATTAAATTCAGCATTGCATTATAGTAGTTGCTGGAATCTTTGGTTTGTTTGAAATTTTCTAAACAAATTTTCGCCCGGTTCAATGAAGCGGTGTCTTTGTATTCAAGGCGGTTGTAGTGTTCCAGTAGTGTAGCATAATAATCTGCTGGGGTGGCTTTTTTATCCAGCACATCATAACTTTTTCTTATAAGCGAGATTGCATTTTTTAATATCATACTATCCTTGTATGAATTCAAAAGGTTGCTATGCTCGATCCATTGCACTTTTATCGCGTTTTCATTATGCATGTGTCGGATCGCCTTTTTGTAGGCGGCTGTGGCTATTACCTGAGAGTCGGCCTCTTCAGATGTGGTGCAGCCAATGCAAAGAATGCTTAGAAGAAAAAGTGATTTTTTCATAAAAAGTATGTGATAGATAAAACAATAATGTTGTTTATAGTTTAGACAATTTTGTTATTTCAGAAGCGCTTAATACTCGGCTATATAATCTGATTTCATCTAAATATCCGTTTAAACTATATTCAACGGGAGATAAAGAAGGCTCGCAGCCAATAAAGGTATTACACAATAAAGGGTTTAATGTTGCACCTATTGTTTTAGAAGTCTGGAGTTCTCCATCGATATAAATAGCAACGGTATTTGCTATTTCATTATTATATTTATACGTGATGGCAAAGTGTGTCCATGTGTTAAGTAGGATGCTTTTTCCGGAACCTAAATAATCATAGGTAAAATTATCATTCGTAGGAGTAGCATTTTTTATAAATTCTATTTGTTCTGCTAACGATGACTTTAAACCTCCAACTCCAACCATGGATCCAGAGGGCTCGACGGTTGATGAATTTCTGTTTGATAGAATGATGGTATTATAGGTTGGGCAAAAACTTTCTAATCGTATCCAGCCGGATACAGTAAAATCATTTTGATAACGTTTTATTTTAGGTGAATTCCCAATGTCTATGTATGATAAGTTACCGTCAAAATAATAGGCATTATTTTCAATATTGTTCCGGTCTTTTGTTAGAACAGCTCCATAAACCACACCATGATTATTATTGCCGGATACATCATTGGCGTTTCCATTAAATGGGTAATGAGCAACTAACCCTTCCGTTAAGTTGTCTGTCTCAGGCACAGGCAGGCATGTGGCAGGTTTATTTGCAGATGCACATGAGATACATGTGATCAATGTTAAAAAGGTTAAGAATTTCATCTAGTAAAAGGTTAAGATGAAAGATACATATAAAACAAAAAAGTTCCGCCGGTTATCAGCGGAACTTTCGTTTTATAAAATAAATGTATTCAGTTATTTTTTCTCAACCATGCGAAGGAAATCAGAAACCTGCTTCTTCATGTTTTTTCTATCTACGATAAAATCAAGGAAGCCGTGTTCCAATAAGAACTCCGATGTCTGGAAACCTGCAGGTAAATCTTTACCGATTGTTTCTCTGACAACACGCGGACCGGCAAAACCGATCAATGCACCCGGTTCAGCAATATTGATATCACCCAACATCGCATATGATGCAGTAACACCACCTGTAGTAGGGTCTGTTAAAATAGAAATGTAAGGAAGACCTTCTTCAGAAAGAAGTGCAAGTTTAGCAGAAGTTTTTGCCATCTGCATCAAAGAAAATCCAGCCTCCATCATACGGGCGCCACCGGATTTACAGATCATGATGAAAGGTACTTTTTTAGCACGCGCCATATCAATTCCGCGCGCAATTTTTTCACCCACTACAGAACCCATGGAACCACCTATGAATGTAAAATCCATACAGCTGATCACCACTTCTTTCTCATTCACCTTGCCATACGCAGTACGTACCGCATCTGTCAAACCGGTTTTGGCCTGTGCAGCTTTAATACGTTTTGGATAAGGCTGGCTATCGTTGAATTTTAGCGGATCGGAAGAACTAAGGCCCGCATCGATTTCAGTAAATTCATTGTTATCGAAAAACAATTCGAAATATTCTTTCGAACCTACCCTGGCGTGGTAATTACACTCAACACATGTCCAGGCATGTTCTTCGTGTTCTCTTGTATGTACAATTTTTTTGCATTCAGGACATTGATACCACAAACCATCAGGTACTTCTCTTTTCTCTTCGGTAGGTGTGGTAATACCTTTTTCTGTTCTCTTAAACCAAGACATCCTAATATTCCTTCTATAATGTTCAATTAAACCTTTTTTCCTCTCGTCCTTGCTCAGACGTAAAAGGATGACAAAGATAACAAAAAATTAAAATCCGGATGCGAAAGATGTAAGTTTTTTGCGGATTCAGTCAATTGTAATTGCCTGTAAATCAGGTAAAAATAAATTATATTTTACTATTTTACTTCCTCAAAATCAATATACTCATCTGAAGGGCCATTATTCCCCTTTTTTGAGGTTTTCGGTGCAGGAATATGATCCACATGGATAGATCCTTCCGGATATCGCGGACGCTGCTGCTGATTATACTGCTGGTACATGTTTTCAGCCATTTTTTGAGCACTTCTTATAACCATAACCTTCAGGAATGGTTTTAAGAGCCATCTTAAAATCAAAAATACAATGAGGGTCCAGAATAAGAATTTAACCATGATATAAAGTAATCAGTTTAAAGAGTAAAGTGTAAAGAGTATGACGATTGAGCTTCCGGTTTTATTTTAACAAATATTCAAAATATTCGGTTCTGCGTCTTACACTTTACACTTTTTACTTTACACTTATTTTATCGGCTCAGGTAAAGATTTCTTTCAGAATATAATTTCACGAATGCGTCGTCCTGCAGATCATCGATGAAAAGAATTGCTTCACCGGTAGATTTCATTTCAGGTCCGAGTTCTTTATTTACATTCGGGAATTTATTGAAAGAGAATACGGGAATTTTTATTGCGTAACCGTTTTTCTTCGGTTCGAATTTAAAGTCTGTTACTTTGTTTTCACCCAGCATCACTTTCGTAGCATAGTTTACATACGGCTCATCATAGGCTTTGCAGATGAATGGTACCGTACGCGATGCTCTCGGGTTGGCTTCAATGATGTATACTTTTTCGTCTTTGATCGCGAACTGAATGTTGATCAGGCCTACCGTTTTAAGAGCCACAGCAATTTTCCTGGTGTGTTCTTCAATCTGTTTGATCACGTTATCGCTTAGATCGAACGGAGGTAATACAGAGTGTGAGTCACCGGAGTGAATACCTGCAGGCTCAATGTGTTCCATGATACCAATGATGTAAACATTCTCTCCGTCGCAGATTGCATCGGCTTCAGCTTCAATGGCATTTTCAAGGAAGTGATCCACAAGCACCTGGTTGCCCGGGTGATCTTTCAATAAGTTCACTACATGCTGTTCCAGTTCCTGTTCGTTGATCACGATTTTCATGCTTTGACCGCCCAATACATAAGAAGGACGAACCAAAAGCGGGAAGTTTAATTTTTTGCTGATTTCAACAGCTTCATCTGCATTTTCGATTACACCGAATTCCGGGTAAGGAATGTTGATGTCTTTCAGTAGTGAAGAGAAACGGCCGCGGTCTTCCGCAAGATCCAGTGACTGGAAATCTGTACCGATGATCTTGATGCCATATCTCTCAAGTTTTTCAGCAAGCTTCAAGGCTGTTTGTCCGCCAAGCTGAACGATTACGCCAACCGGTTTTTCAAGAAGAATGATCTCGTAAATATGTTCCCAGAATACCGGCTCGAAGTATAATTTATCTGCAATATCAAAATCGGTAGAAACCGTTTCAGGGTTGCAGTTGATCATGATGGTTTCATAACCACATTCTTTCGCTGCCAACACACCGTGTACGCATGAGTAGTCAAACTCAATCCCTTGTCCGATACGGTTCGGGCCTGAACCCAATACAATGATTTTCTTTCTGTCAGATGAGATTGATTCGTTCTCGCCTTCGAAAGTAGAGTAGTAGTAAGGAGTTTTTGCTTCGAATTCCGCGGAGCAGGTATCAACGATTTTGTAAACGCGTTTGATATCAAACTCCTGACGTTTCGCAAACACTTCGCTTTCCATACATCTCAGCAAATGGGCAATCTGGCGATCGGCATATCCTTTTTGCTTAGCTGTTTTCAGCATTTCCTTGCTGATGCTTTGTATGGTTTGTTTTTGAATTTCTTTTTCAAGAAGAACCAGTTCTTCAATCTGTGTTAAGAACCATGGATCGATCTTGGTTAATTTCTGAATCGTCTTGAACTGAACACCAAGTTTGAATGCATCATATACGTGGAACAAACGGTTCCAACTTGGATTTGCAAGGCTTTCAAGAATTTGGTCCTGGTTGGTTAGTTCTTTTCCATCAGCGCCTAAACCATTACGTTTGATCTCCAGTGACTGACAAGCTTTTTGCAATGCTTCCTGGAAGTTACGGCCGATACCCATCGTTTCACCAACAGATTTCATCTGTAAACCAAGGCTGCGGTCTGCACCCTTGAATTTATCGAAGTTCCAGCGCGGAACTTTTACAATCACATAATCCAATGCCGGTTCGAAGAACGCACTGGTTGTTTTTGTGATCTGGTTTTTTAATTCATCTAAGTTGTAACCAATCGCCAGTTTCGCAGAGATCTTAGCGATCGGATAGCCTGTAGCTTTTGAAGCTAACGCTGAAGAACGTGATACACGCGGGTTGATCTCAATACCAATGATCTGGTCTGTATCCGGAGAAACAGAGAACTGAACGTTGCAACCACCGGCAAAATTACCGATCGCTTTCATCATTTTAATAGACTGGTCGCGCATTTCCTGATAGATCGTATCCGGCAGTGTCATCGCCGGAGCCACTGTAATGGAGTCTCCTGTGTGGATACCCATTGGGTCAAAGTTTTCGATCGAACAGATGATGATCATATTAACGATGCTGTCACGCAGGATCTCCAACTCATATTCTTTCCAGCCCAGGATACTTTGCTCAACCAATACTTCGTGCGTTGGTGAAGCATGTAAACCTTTTGTTAAGGCTTCATCAAATTTATCTGCTGAATGAACGAAACCACCACCAGTACCGCCAAGCGTGAAAGATGGACGGATTACCAGCGGGAAACCAATCTCCTGTGCAATTTCTTTTCCTTGTAAGAAAGATGTTGCTGTTGCTCCTTTACATACACCAACACCGATTTCAAGCATTTTCAAACGGAATTTCTCACGGTCTTCAGTTGTCTCAATCGCGTTGATGTCAACACCGATCATACGAACACCGAACTTTTTCCAGACACCTGCTTTATCGCATTCCATCGCAAGATTCAAGGCTGTTTGTCCGCCCATGGTCGGCAACACGGCATCGATCTTATGATTTTCAAGGATTTTAATAATGGATTTTTTCTCTAATGGTAATAAATACACATTGTCCGCTACAACCTTATCAGTCATAATTGTAGCCGGATTGGAGTTGATCAGGGTAACTTCAATACCCTCTTCGCGAAGAGAGCGCGCTGCTTGTGAGCCAGCATAATCAAATTCACAAGCTTGTCCGATTACAATTGGACCGCTACCGATAATCAAAATGTGTTTGATACTTGTATCCTTAGGCATGGGATTATTTATTGTTTTTTCAATGGTTCAATGAATCAGATATTTGAAGCCAAAAGAAGAATTTTGCCCTCCTTTTACACAGTCAAATTGAGCAAATTTAAAGGAAAAAGATGGTATATGAAAGATTAAATTAGTGTTGTTAATTAATAAGTTTGATTACTAGGTCGTTATTGAACGATTTCAAGAAAAATTAGACTCCAGTTGTTAGCTTTCAGTTGCCCGATGCCAGAACAAAGGGAATGTAGGGAGTACAGAGTACGTAGCACTAAGACCCAAGCTGTAAGATCTGATTCCATAAAAAAATATATTGCGCGTAATTTAAGCATTTTGTTCTATACATTAATCCTTAAGCTTTTAGCCTTGAGCTTTCTTCTTTCGGCTTTCGTCAATTCTTATTATATTTGACCGGTATTTTGGAAAAGAAAACCCCGATTCAAAAAAGATTAAAAAGTAAAAGAACATCGTTTATGAGAAAGAAAGTAATTGCAGGAAACTGGAAAATGAATAAAACGCTTGAAGAAGGTCTGGCATTGGCGTCTGAAGTGGTGAATATGGCTAAGGATGAGGTTCCTGCAGATGTTAATCTTGTAATGTGTATTCCATACATTTCATTGGCATCTATTTCTAAGATCAGCGGTGATAAAGTAGCAATCGGCGCGCAGAATGTATATCAGAAAGAATCCGGAGCATTTACCGGTGAGATCTCTGCTTCCATGTTGAAGTCTGTTGGTGTAAAATATGTGATCATCGGTCATAGCGAAAGAAGAGAATATTTTGGTGAAACAAACCAGCAACTGGCAGATAAAGTAAACATTGCGCTGGCACATGGTTTAACACCATTGTTCTGCTGCGGTGAAACACTTGCACAGAGAGAAAAAGGTATTCATATTGATTTCGTCAACTCACAATTAACAGAAAGTTTATTCCATTTATCTCCGGAAGATTTCAAAAAAGTAGTTATTGCATACGAACCAATCTGGGCAATCGGTACAGGTGTTACAGCATCTGACGAACAGGCGCAGGAAATGCATGCAAAAATCCGTGAACATTTAGCTTCTAAATACGGTGCGGCAGTAGCAGATGAAATCAGCATCCTTTACGGTGGCAGCATGAAACCGGATAATGCAAAAGGTTTATTGGCTTGCAAAGATATTGATGGTGGTTTGATCGGCGGTGCTTCTTTAAAATCCCGTGATTTTATTGATATCGCGAAGTCTTACTAATTAGATTTTGTAAATACAGACTACAGAAAATTCGTTTAATTGAATTTAAATAAAAAAATATAACCCCGATTCGTCGGGGTTTTGTTTCTTATGGAGCAATACATAAAAGTTGATATCGCCGTTAATGAAAACGAGCAGGAACTTGTAATGGCTGAATTACTGGCCATCGGGTATGATTCTTTTGCCGAACATATACAGATGCTGGAAGCATACGTGGAAAAAAGTTTGTTTTCTGAAAGCGAACTTAAAGAAGTATTGCAAAACATCAACCCGGCATATACCTATTCGTTCGCAGAGATGCCGAACATCAACTGGAACGAAGAGTGGGAAAAGAATTTTGAACCGCTGGTGATTGCAGATCAGTGCTATGTACGCGCATCCTTTCACCCGGAAAGGCCTGAATTTAAATACGAGGTCGTGATCAACCCCAAAATGTCTTTTGGTACCGGCCACCATGCAACTACATCTTTGATGCTTGAGTATGAGCTGGAAACTGACCTGACCGATAAAACAATGATTGATGCGGGATGCGGGACAGGTATTCTTAGCATTTTGGCTCAGAAAAAAGGCGCAAAGAAAATTTATGCTTTCGATATTGAAGACTGGGCTTTTGAAAATTTGATTGAAAATTGTAATTTGAACGGATGTGATAGGATAGAAACAGGACAGGGAACTATCACAGAAATTATTTCAGCAGATATCCAGGTGGATATTTTATTGGCAAACATTAATAAAAATGTATTGCTGGCTGAAATGGATGAATATAATAAACGTCTGCTTCCGGGTGGCCTGCTTTTTTTGAGCGGCTTTTATGAAGAAGATATAAACGATATTTTGACGCGTGCTGAAGGAGCTGGTTTTAAAAAGGAAAGTTTCAAAGTAAAGGATCGTTGGGTATCAATGAAACTACTAAAAAAATAAAACGGATAAAGATCGTTTCACTAGTTTATTACTTAGATTTTGAACATGCAGAAAATCCAAAAACATACCCTTCTTTTTTTTATTTGTTTGCTTGTGAATATTCCGGTGTTTGCTCAGCAAAAATTTTCAGGAGATCCTGCGGCGTATCCGGGCGAGGTTGCGGCGATGATGGAAATCACCAAGAATCAGGAATGTATTGAAGCGGGTTCTGCATTGGGAGCGGCCTGGGGTGCATTTAGTGCTGTCCAGCAAAAGAAGATTGTTGAAGTCTCTCAGAAACTGGTTAAAAGTAAAAAGCTGCGTACGAATCCACACTTCAGAGATTTCTATTTAACGCTTGCCGCTCTGCAGTCTAAAGGTATGGGCGGTGCACAGCTGGATACATTTGTGATTATTACAGATAAACTGATCGAAACATTTCAGGCTGCACAAATGGAAACATTTTTCACTACCTGCAGATTAATTACCAACGAAGGGCTGTTGTACCGTTCATCGTACAATTCATTAAAAATGGAAGGAGGATCATTTGCGTTCCATATTCAGGAAGCACCGCCGGCACCGGCCATGCCTGATGAAATGCCTGCAGATACAGCAACGGAAAATCATTTTGAAGACTGGGATAATTTTGAACAGAACGAAGAAAACTGGAGTACCATTGAAGATGAAGATACGGTGCAGATAAACCAGGATCAGGCGCTTGATGTAGGTTATACCCCGCCGGCACAGCCAACGATTGAAGGGCCGATCATTACCATTACCGGCGCCACTCTGGTATTAACAACAGTCGTTGATACCGTGCAGATCAAAAATACTTCCGGTTCGATTCTTCTGAAATCAGGAATTTTTGTTGGTGAAGGGGGAACATTCGACTGGTCAAGTGTTGGCTTACCCAATGTATACTGTGACCTGGGAGGGTACAATTTTCCGATAAAAGGATACAGGATCACTTCAGAAGGGGCCCGGCTGCATTACCCTGAACAAACAGATTCTATTCCCATCGGGATATTTGAATACAACAGTGTAAAAGCCAAAAGCTACAATGATAAAAACTTCCCGAGGTTTAAATCTTTTTACAGCAATATCCCGGTAAAGGGACTGGATGAGAACATTCAATACCATGGTGGTTTTTCTCTTTCCGGTAAAAAAATATATAGCTCTTCGATTGATGAAGGATATGCGGAGATCAAAATCTTAAAAGATAATGAAGTACGGATCAAGGCTGTATCAAATCGTTTCCAGTTGGGCGATTCATTGATCACCGGCGACTATACAAAGCTTGTGATCTACCAGGATAAAGATTCTATTTTCCATCCGGGTACTGTTTTTAAATTCAATAAGAACAGAGACTTTTTGCGTCTTACAAAAACAAACGGTTTCAGAATGGCACCGTTCCTGGATTCGTATCATAAAATTGAAATTACTGCCGATGCCCTCACCTGGGATTTAAATACAGACAAAATTGATTTCAATATCATCAACGGGCGTACAGAAGTACCAGCTTTGTTTGAATCACAGGAATTTTATGAAATGGCAAAATATGCCCGTTTAAAAGGTCTGTATCAGTTCCACCCATTGCAGATTATTATGGGTTATTCAGAAAAAATGCAGACCAGCCAGTTTTCTGTTGCTGAATTGGCAGAGAGTTCTAAAATTTCTGAAACTACGTTAAGAGGGGCAATGGCGCAGTTGATGAAACTCGGCTTTATTGATTACAATACGCGCAGCGGGATGATTATTGTAAAAGACAAAGCAAGGCATTATGTACTTTCCAGAAGAGATAAAAAGGATTACGATAACATCAACTTCGTATCCATTAATCCATCCGGTGCCAATGCAGAACTGGATCTGACAACCAAATCACTTACGGTGCATGGCGTGAAGCGTGTATATATCAGTGATTCTCTTTCGGTAAATTTTGAACCGGACAGCAATACCATTGAAATCCTGGCAAACCGTGACTTTAAATTCAACGGTAAGATCAATACATCAAACTTCCAGTTTATCGGTACTGACTTTGCATTCAACTATGATAGCTTCTACGTTGTATTGACAAGTATCAATGCCATTAAATTAGCGGTTTCTGAAACAGATACCGTTGATTCAAAAAAATCAGGAAAAGCGAAAGTACTTGGCAACGAATTGAGATATTCATCAGGTATCCTGTATATCAATAAGCCTCATAATAAATCTGCACGGAAAAGTTTTCCGGAATATCCGATCTTCCACGCATCAACAGGAGCTTCTGTGTTCTTTGATAAAAAAGACATAGCCGGCGGAGCTTACGATACAACCTTTAAGTTTAAAATTCCACCGTTCACGGTTGACAGTTTGAGTAACGATGACCCGAGTGTGATCGGGTTTGACGGAACCTTTGAGTCCGGCGGTGTATTCCCCGACTTTGAAGAACGTCTGGTGGTAATGCCGGATTATTCGCTGGGTTTCACACATCCTACGCCAGTAGAAGGTTATAAGATGTATGGCGGAGATGCCGTATACAACAACATGCTTAAACTGGATAACCAGGGCTTGAGAGGAAACGGTGAGATTAAATATTTAAACACAACGTTAACCTCGACCGACTTCGTATTCTTTAAAGATTCCACATTAACGGTGGGTACAAAAATGGTGACAACGGCCGGTACCAACCCGCTGCTCGATCCTTCAGTAACCATGCCGGATGTAGAGATTGGAGCCTATAGATTATTATGGAAACCGAAACTGGATACGATGTATATGTCATCGATCACAGATCCGTTCAAAATATATGATTCAACAGCAACCTTTGACGGAACACTTGCGCTGACGCACAAAGGTATGTATGGTATGGGTGTCCTGTCTACCAAGGATTCAGAAACAGAATCTGCAAAATTCCATTTCGAAGACAAACACCTGAAAGCAAACGACGCGGTCTTCAGAATCAAGTCGGATAACCCGGAGAAGCCTGCCTTAAAATCCACACATGCAAAACTTGATTATGACCTGAGAAAAGGCATTGCAACTTTTGGTCCGGAGCAGGAAGGGTATGCGAGTACGGAGTTTCCCTATGCACAATATAAAACCAGTATCGGTAAAGGTACATGGGATGTTGCCAAACGTAAGATCTATCTGACAGCAACGGATACGATGAATATCAAAAGCTCTTATTTCTATTCCACCCAGAAAGAACAGGATTCATTGGTGTTTAACGCATCCCATGCTGAATATGTGATTGACTCATTAACATTAAGTATTTATGGAGTTCCATACATTGTTGTAAACGACGGTAAAATCACTCCGGATAAAA
>NZ_JBQCDF010000148.1:0-29699 GCF_051961495.1 Cytophaga sp.
TAGCATATTTTAGTAACTAAAATAATTCTCATATTCAAAACTAAGTATATCTTTTTTCTCATTTAACCGTAAAAACTATCATATTATTAACAATTGTTAATGGTATAAATTGGAATGAAAAACGACAGAAATTTTTACGTGAAAGTGCTCACCCTCTATCTACTTATTTTTATAAGTTTTTTGGTGAAATCATACACAAAGCCCAACGTTTCTCTTTTGGTTGCTGCAGTGAAACAATCTTCCATTTTAAATGTGATTCCTGAGATCATAGACAGGACTACCCCTCATCAGGCAAAATAGCTTCAGCGTTACCGGCTTTGATTGCACTAAGTTTTTTTTTATACTTGTGAATAATTATTAGATGATAATAATTATCAACAAATACAGTATATCCATCCATTGCATAACACACTTTCATTAGAGGAAATAAGAGCCAGGCTGTCGCAGTATGGAATGAAGGCCACGCACCAGCGTATTGTTGTATATAATGCCTTACAGCAGATGCATATTCATCCTTCGGCTGAAGAAGTGTATACGCTGATTCATACAGCCAACCCTTCCATTTCCCTCGCAACTGTTTACAATACGCTGGACAGTTTTGTAGATGTTAAATTAATCACAAAAGTTTCTTCGCAGGAAGGCAAAGGGCGATACGATTTCAATACCAATAATCATCACCATATTTATATTACCAATACCGATGAGATCATTGATTACCATGATCCGGAATTGCTGGCAATGATTGAAAAATATTTAAAAAACAAAAACATTACCAACCTCTCTATTGAAGAATTGCAGCTACACATTAAAGCAAAAAAAATCAATCCTGAACAGGAAGTTGGTATTTATTAAAAAGTTTTCACCATAAATCAAATAAATAATATGTCATTAGTAGGAAAAAAAGCTCCGTCATTTGTAGCTCCGGCTGTTTTAAATGGTTATGAGGTTGTTGAAGAATTTTCATTGGACCAGTATTTAGGTAAGAAATATGTTGTGTTCTACTTTTATCCAAAAGATTTTACATTTGTTTGTCCGACTGAGATCTTAGCATTTCAGGAAAAACTAGCTGCGTTTGAAGCAAAAAATACCGTTGTTGTCGGCTGCTCTACAGATACTGAAAATTCGCATTTCGCATGGTTATCTATGCCAAAAAACAAAGGCGGTATCCAGGGTGTAAAATATCCATTGGTTGCAGATACAGCAAAAACTATTGCTACGAACTACGGTGTATTGGGTGGCAACTTTGATGTTGACGATAATGGCCAGATGATCTTTGTTGGTGCACCAATCGCTTACAGAGGTACATTCCTGATTGATAAAGAAGGTATCGTACGTCACGAAACAATCAATGACTTCCCGTTAGGCCGTAACATCGATGAGACTTTACGTATGGTTGAAGCACTACAGCACGTTGAGAAATATGGTGAAGTATGTCCTGCAAACTGGGGTGAAGGCAAAGAAGCAATGAAAGCTACTGTTGAAGGTGTTTCTGAATATTTAGCGAAAAACTAATCCCTGAGACAAATTCCAAATAACAAAAGACAAATTCCAAACAGCGGAAATGCTGTAAAAACAAAAGGCTCTGTAATATATACAGAGCCTTTTGCTATTAATAATGGATGCTGTTTATCCGTTTGGAATTTGTTTTTTGTTATTTGGAATTTGCCCTTACTCTTCCACATAATCCAGGTCCTTGCCAAATGTTTCCGGTAATTGAGAGATTGCCCAAAAAGAAATAACAAACAGGAATATTGTTACGGCTAATGCTGCCGATGTTAAACTGTTTAATTTTTCAGGACCGCGTAAATAATCAAACAACATTGCAATAAGCACGAGCGAACCGCGCACAAAATTAGGCACTGTTGTAGCGGTTGTAGAACGCAGATTTGTACCAAACTGCTCAGAAGCAACTGTAACAAACATTGCCCAGAAGCCTACAGAGAAACCCAGCAACGTGATCATGACATAATATACAAAGGCTGTTACATCAGATAGATTCAGGTATACCAATACAACGCCTGCACAAAAAACATAAAATATATAAAATGCTTTTTTTCTGCTTTGTAATAACTGTGACAATGCACCACTGGCGATATCTCCAAAAACCAGACCTGTATAACAGAACATAATGCTGTACTCTCTTTCAAGCAAGGCAGAACCGCTTATGCCCATTTCTGCCGCGAACTCCGGCGCACGGCCAATTAAAATACCAATCACAAACCAGATCGGAGAACCGATCAGGATACAGTACAGATACTTTAACGCAATTTTTTTATTCCTGAACAGATCGAAAAAATTACCGTGCTGGACATTTTCCTTTTTTGAATTTTCGAACATACCGGATTCAAAGACACCGATCCGAAGCATCAATAAAGAGAGACCTAGTCCACCGCCGATAAAATATGCCAACTGCCAGCTTAAGAATTTCCCGACCAATGCGGCTACAATCGCTCCCGTAACGCCTACCGAGGCCACAATCATGGTACCATAGCCACGTTTTTCCTTAGTCATTACTTCACTTACCAAAGTAATACCAGCGCCCAATTCACCAGCCAGGCCAAAGCCCGCAATGAATCTCAGAACACCGTATGCCAGGAATGCCTGGTCTTTGTCGTGAAACACATCTACAAAGCCATTAGCAATATTGGCCAGCGAATACATAATGATAGAACCGAACAATACGGATAAGCGGCCTTTTTTATCTCCAAGAATTCCCCAGAATACGCCCCCAACCAACATACCAATCATTTGTATGTCCAACAACGACTGGAATTCCCCTATGATATTTTCCTGGAAACCAATCCCTTTTATACTTTTAACACCTATAATTAAAAAGAGTACTAAATCATATACATCAACAAAATAACCCAGAGCAGCAACCAGCACTGTAGTTGTAATGGCTTTATTCGCACCAGAATTAATGGTAGTATTAATCATATCTATATAATATTTCTTTAAAAATCACCGCAAAATACAAAAGACTTATATGCTTATCAAACATCTACAATTTTGTACCTTGCACTACTTATGAAATTTGTTTACGACATATCCATTCATGCTTACAATTGGCTGATCCTGGCTGCAAATCTGTTCGGGAATAAAAAGGCTCATCTGATTCAAAAAGGCAGAAAAGAAACTTTTTCTAAAATCGCGGCTTTCAGAAAAACATCTTCTGCCCCGAGTGCACTTTTCCATTGTGCTTCTTTGGGAGAGTTTGAACAGGCAAGACCCGTAATCGAAACATTCAAAAAACAGTACCAGCAATATAAAATTGTTGTCAGCTTCTTCTCGCCTTCTGGTTATGAAGTTCGAAAAAATTATTCCGAAGCAGACCTTATTATATATCTTCCTGCTGATACGAAAGCGGATGCACACGCATTTATCGAACAACTTGCACCATCTATTGTATTCATTGTAAAATATGAATTCTGGTTGAATCTGCTTGATGCCATTCAGTTAAAATCCATTCCATTGTTTTTAATATCCGGGAGATTTAGAGCTAATCTGCTCTTCTTCAAAAAAGGCGGTGGGTTCATGCGTACACGCCTGAAAGCATTCACACATTTTTTCCTGCAGGATCAACCATCCGGAGGCCTATTATCATCAATCGGTTTTTCAAACTGGAGTGTATCCGGAGACACACGCTTTGACCGGGTACAACAGACTGCAAGCAAAGCTATAGAAATTCCCGCAATAGCAACATTTAAAAATCAATCTCCTCTACTTGTGATTGGAAGTGGCTGGGATAAAGACATGGCTGTATTAATTCCTTTTATCAATTCTTTCACAAAAGAATTAAAAATCATTTATGCTCCCCATGAAATTCATGATTCAGAAATAAAAGAAATTGAAAAACAGCTTCACAAAAGATCTATACGTTACTCCAGCTATAAAGAAAACACGAATCAACCTGCCGATGTATTGATCATAGATAACATCGGTATGCTGTCATCTATCTATTCTTATGCGGATTATGCCTATGTCGGCGGAGCCTTCGGAAGCGGTCTGCATAATATCTTAGAACCTGCTGTATTCGGCGCGGCAATTTTCTTTGGCCCGAACCACGAGAAATTTCCTGAAGCAGGCTGGCTTATTTCATTGGGTTATGGATTCAGCATTTCAAGTACTGAAGACTTCACCAATAAATTCACTGCCGTGTATGATTCAGCAGGACGCAGAAGTTCCATCCGTACGGGCTTGCAAAGCACCATGCTGCAGGCTTGCGGCGCAACCAATCACATCATGACAGCCTTAGCTGAAAGGCTTCCTGTTACAAATTCATCAACTTCAACTACTGATAAACTATGAACGGCATCATATATAAATCAACCGGTTCCTGGTATTCAGTAAAAGGAGAAGATGGAAAATTCTACCAGGCCAGACTCAGAGGCAAATTCAAGCATCTGGACCTGAAAGTAACCAATCCTTTGTCAGTCGGCGACTTTATAGAAATGGATCCGGATCCGCTAACACCCGGCGAGGCAATCATTCATACCATCGCGCCGCGTACAAACTATATTATCCGCCGTTCAGCACACAAAACAGCTTACGGACATTTAATTGCCTGCAATATCGATCAAAGTATTTTACTGGTTACATTAAAACAACCAAAAACATCGATTGGCTTTATCGACCGTTTTTTAATTTCCTGTGAAGCTTTCAGGATCCCTGCTGTCATTGTATTCAATAAATCCGATCTGTATGATGAAGCTTTGATGGAAGAATATCTGTATTTAAAAGATGTATACACACCGCTTGGTTATACGTGCATCTTAACATCCATGGAAAAAGAAGACGGACTTAATGAACTGCTACCTTTGCTTAAAGACAAAATCTCTGTATTCTCCGGTCATTCAGGGGTTGGGAAATCAACACTGGTTAATAAAATCTTTCCGCAACTGGAAATTAAAACAGACATTATTTCCGATCACTCTCAAAAAGGTAAGCATACGACAACCTTCGCTGAGATGTATGACCTTGATGCAACATCAAAAATCATCGATACACCAGGTATTAAAGAACTTGGTTTATTTGAAATAGAAGATGAAGTCTTATCACATTATTTCCCTGAAATGAGGGCGTTGATGGGACAATGCCGCTTTCATAATTGCAGGCATACCAATGAACCAGGCTGCAAGGTAAAGGAATATGTAGAGGCATTTAAGATCGCACCAACACGCTATGAAAGCTATTGCAGCATCCTATTTGAAAAAGATACCCACCGCTAACAGCAGTGGGTATAGTATTATTATTTTTCCTGAAGTTATATCGTCCATTTAAAACGATACCTGATATTGTAATACAACCATACCTCTCCTTACTGTTTCTTTAGGCGCTTCGGTTGCCGTTGCCTGCTGGAAATAAGGTCTGTTCTGGTAGTCTAACGAAAACTTTGAATTATGCCCTTTGATCAGCCAGTTCAATCCTACGTTGAATGTTGCCATAACTTTATATTCAAAATACTGGTAACCTGAAAGCTGGGTCATTGCATACGGCATCAATGTACCGTGTTCGCCCAGCAGATCATCTTTCATTTTATAACCCAATTGCGCAGCAAAAGTACTCCCTGTTCCATTCATGGCAAATGCACTGCCGCCGCCGCTGTTATATAAACCTGTGCCGCCGCTGTATGCAGTTCCTCCGTCAGCAGCATTCATCACGCCCAGATTGCGGATGTAATTGCGTCCATAATCACTGTACAGATATGCTGCATAGAAGCTGATGGCGCTGCCATTGCCTCGATTCAAAGGAGCGTCGTAGAATACATCAACACCTGCTGTAAAATACTGGTGGCTGATGGTATCAATGCCTCCGGGTTTTGAAGCATTCGCTTCTTTATACCACATGGCATCTTTCTGATATTGTAAACCGCCGCCAATATTGAATATTTTTTTAGTACCATGATAGGTACCCGGTATATAGGGGTTTTTATTCGCTTCCTGATCAAAAAACTGATACGACAGATAGGTATTGAACTGTGCATTTGGATTACGTGTCGAGAACGTTGCGAAATCATTCTGCATATTCCCCAACTCTCCTATGGATGCCTGACCTGTACCATTTTTGTTGGCAGCCGAATTTACAATGAAAGGTTTTGCAACACTTACCCGATAATCCAGTTTGCCGATTTTACCTTTTGCATAAACCATCATTCGACGTACAAACTGATCATTCAAATCATTTGTATTCTGTTGATAGATCATTCCATCCATCCCCATGAGTGTACCTACACTTGGTGCAGAGAAACGTAAAGGGCCTACCCATGAACCTAGGCCGGCACCAATAGACAAGTGCTTTTTGATGAATTCATAATCACCTGTTGCATCCATCAGGAACAACCCGAATTTACGTTCGGATAAATAAGAATAACTATTTTCCCCGATTTGTGTATAGAAAAATGTACGATCTGTCAATTGACCGAATGTCTGGAAGCGTACACGCCTTAAACCCACGTCAAATGTATTATCTGATCCAATGGGTTGTTTATTAATAGTAGAATTGGGATTGCTTTGATTAAAGCGTAACCACGCCTGTACCAAACCAGTAAATTGTATATAATGACTACCGTCATCATTCAAAGAAATTTTTAATGGTTTAATCACCTGCGGTTTTATTACCTTTTTTGCTTTTGTACTTAACGTATCCGTTTGCGCATAGACAGTCACAACTGAAAGGAACGAAAGGAATACAATACCGATTTTTTTCATATTTATTTTATTCTTGAACAATGCTGCATGCATGTAAATACAATTGTTCACTTGACTGTTTAAAATTCAATTATGGTTGTATGAATTTTATTTACACAGGTATAACTGATTTTAAACTTATATAAATCACATATTTTTTTGACAATAGATAAACCTAGGCCAACAGACATTTCAGATGTGGAACTTTTGAGAAACCTGTCAAACATACGTTCCGCCTCCACAGGTAAATCATTACCTGTATTCGAAATCTCCAAAGTGTTTTTAGACACGGTAATAGAAATTGTTCCCCCATCATTAATGTTGTGTTTGATGGCATTCGAAATTAAATTAAAAAGCAATGTCTCAATCAGAATCTGATTGGCAGGAATGATAATCACTTTTAAAATATTCAGTGAAACTTCAATATTTTTTTCATTGATCAATTCTTCAAAACTGACCAACAGCGTATCCAGTAACTGACCAATATTAATACGTGACAGTTCACTGTACTGGTTATTTTCAATTTTTGAAAGCAGAATAAGCCCTTTATTTAACTGAGTCAAACGGTTAATCGTATGAAAGACGGATCCGATCAGGACCATGTCATCATCATTCAAATTCTTGGATTGAATCAACAGTTCCAGCTTGTTCCTGATAATAGCCAATGGAGTCTGCAATTCATGGGATGAGTTTTCGTTGAATTCCTTTTGACTATTAAAATCCTTATAAATACGGGTAGTCATCTTTTCAACAATTTCACTCAGTTCATCAAATTCATCTACATTGGATTTTTTATATGGAATGATTTTAATATTAGTAAGGTCATAATTCTTCAACCGGTCAACCAAATCGTAAAACGGCTGCCAGATTTTATTTGAAATAAATCTATTAATCAAAAGAACTCCAATGATCAAACCCAAAAATAAAGTCACCTCGATGGGAAGAATAGAATTGATCAGTGCTTCCGCCTCATTCAATGATTGTCTGATGGTGATCTCATAAAAATTATCACCGTGTTTATACACGCTTTTCAATTCGCGATAATCTACATACTCGTTTTTAACTGCATTGTAGATTGAACGATTGTAATATTTATCATAAGGTTTACTATCAGCGCCTACTTCTATAATCTCGATGAATTCGCTGTTCTGTAATTCTTTAAAGTCTTTCTCATATTTTAAATTTTCTACCAGCTGATTTTTTTCCTGATGCAATGCTTCATCAATAGCATTAAAAAGAATATTACGAATCAAAAAATAAAAAAGAATTGTACCTACTGTAAAAATGAATAAGGTATAAATTAAATAATAGATCGAGCTTTTAGCCGTTAATTTCATTCAGCCTGAAATTTGTAACCAATTCCATACACTGTATTCAAATAATCCTTGCAGCCGGCATCCACCAATTTTCTTCGCATGTTTTTAATATGCGTATAGATAAAATCAAATGAATTACTTTGATCCATATGATCGCCCCAGATATGCTCAGCAATTGAGTCTTTAGGTAAAACACGACCTTTATTGGAAATAAAAAACAAAAGCAGTTCAAATTCTTTACCTGTTAATGTTACCCGTGTATCGTTTACAAATACTTCGTGGTTTTCAGGAATTAAACGGATTTCGTTAAAAACAATATCCTTGTTGCCATCAAATTGTCTTCTGCGCACAATCGACTTTAAGCGTGCATTCAATTCAGACAAATGGAATGGTTTTGTCAAATAATCATCAGAACCCAGATCCAGGCCTTTAATACGGTCTTCAACTGTATTCTTCGCTGAGATGATGATGATGCCACCTTTGATGTTTTTTGTTTTGATCTGCTGAATCAGATCAAGTCCGCTGCCACCCGGCATCATCAGGTCAATGATAAAACAATCATACTCGTAAGTATTTATTTTTTCTTCGCCTTCGGCAAAATTTCTGGCAACTTCACAAACATAACCTTCATGAGACAAATAACTAATAATGGATTGTCTGAGTTCCTTCTCGTCTTCTATTAGTAATAGTTTCATAATTATTAAAATTCAAAAGTTGATGTTCACTAAATTTACTTTTTTTAATTAACTTGAACAAATTATACGGAAAATCTATAGAAAAGCTGAAGAACAATGATTAGCGTTATTGCCTGCACAAACAGACCAAATTCAAATTCATTAAAGGTTGCTCAATATTATATCAATCTGTTAAAAGAAAAAGGTGTAGCCTGCACATTGATTGATTTAAATGCATTGCCTGAAGCTTATCTGTTCAGTGCCTTATACCACAATCAAGGCAAGGATCTGGTCTTTAATTCCATTAAAGAAAAGATCGCGCAATCAGAGAAATTCGTTTTTGTTGTTCCTGAATATAATGGCTCCTTCCCGGGCGTATTAAAGGCTTTCATCGACGGTTTAGACTATCCGGTCAGTTTCAAAAATAAAAAATGTGCACTGCTTGGTATCTCTTCCGGCGTTATGGGAGGTAGTTTGGCATTAAGCCATTTAACAGATATTTTAAACTATCTGGGTATGCATGTACTGGCCTTAAAGCCAAGAATAACACGCATTGAGAAAACATTTATCAATGGAGAGATTACAGACCCTGTTGTAAAAGACCTGATCGAAATACAGGTAAAAGATCTGCTTGCATTCTAAGCAATGTAACCGGTAAACATTATTTTTCGGCTTCAGCCTTATCAATACCCGCCGTTATCTTTACATGAAGAAATTGTAAAGCCACATAAAAAATAAGTCCTGGCTAAAAATCGAACCAGGACTTATATATACTTCAGGACAAAACTTTTATTAATCTACGTTATCGTGTAAGAACTTATTGTTCCCCAGGATTTCATTGTCATCATTCAGGTTAAACCTGGAAATGTTTCTGTCGGAAGAATGCGGCTGATCTTTCAGACTTACATTTTTACGTTCAAATGCAGGCCTGTCAAGCATATCCTTAAACTGCTCATGCGGAATATTCGGATTGCTGTTTAAACTCTTCAGGCGCTTAATTCTTTCCTGAGATTGCAGGATCAATTTCTTACGCTGCTCTTCAGCCAGCAAACTTTCCGGCGTTTGCGGTGCAACGCTATTTGATTTTGATTCTTTTATTTCAAAAACGAATTCTGTTTCATCTACTGAACCAGAATTATTTTCTGGTAATTCATCATTGGTATTTTTGCTTACAGAAGTAAACTCATAAGAGAATGTTTCTGTAGGCTCAACCGATTCAACGGAATGCGTCTGAGAAACCGTAGTATCTCTCTGAGGCGTATCAAATAAATTTCCTTTCGGAGCTTCATCTTCCATCTTCGATACAACCTTCTTTTGATCATCAATGGCATCAAAAATAGTGATCTGCTTAGAAGACTCCAGATCATAAAACTTTTTTACATCCTTTTCAACCGGAGCTTTTGCTGACATTTTATTTGGTTCGAACCCTGTAGCAATTACTGTTACGCGGATGCTATCACCCAATTCCGGATCAACACCTTGTCCCCAGATTGTATCCTGATCAAGACCAGCACGTGCCTCAATGTAATCTGCAATTTCAGATAATTCATCCATACGCAATTCTGCATCCGGACCATACATAATAGAAAGCAAGATCTTTTTAGCGCCTGTGATATCTGTATTGTTAAGTAATGGAGAAGACAATGCTTCTTCAACCGCACGTGTGCCTCTGCCTTCGCCGCTTGCAACACCCGAGCCCATAACAGCAGCTCCTGAGTCTTTCATTACAGTTTTAACATCTTCAAAATCCACGTTCACATCACTTGTAACCGTGATAATCTCTGCAATACTTTTAGCAGCTGTGGTCAAAATATTATCCGCCTTAGCAAAAGCTTCACGAATAGAGAGGTTTCCGTAAATATCACGCAAACGATCGTTCAGGATCACAAGAACGGTATCGCAGTATGCTCTTAGTTCTTCAATCCCCTGTTCTGCCTGCAGGATTTTCTTTTTACCTTCAAAACCAAAAGGAGCTGTTACAATACCAACGGTAACGATATCCAGTTCCTTTGCAAGCTTCGCAATGATCGGAGCTGCACCGGTACCGGTACCACCACCCATGCCGGCGGTGATGAATACCATTTTGGTATTATTATTCAAGAGCTCCCGGATTTCTTCTTTGCTTTCCAGGGCAGCATTTTTACCTCTTTCGGGATTTGCACCAGCACCCAAACCGTCGGTCAAGCCAATGCCTATCTGTAATTTATTAGGGATCGGACTTCCGTTCAAGGCTTGAACATCCGTGTTACACACAATAAACTCAACATCTTTGATGCCTTGGCTGTACATGTGGTTTACAGCATTGCTGCCGCCGCCTCCAACACCAATAACCTTGATGATGGATTTGTGATGACTTGGTAAATCAAACTTATACATAGTTGACACGAAGTTTAGTAAAAATGAATGTATTAATAATCTTGTTTATCGTCTATATCATCCAGTAACAGACCCTTCAATCTGTCGCTGGCTTTTTTTAGATTGAACCCAAATAATGATTTGTTTTCATCTTTATTATATTGCTTTTCCTGCACCTGTTTAGGCTTGCCTTCACTCGGCATGCTTGTCATTGATTTCTCAGGTGCTTCAGAATATTTATTCGCACGTTCATCAATCGACCAGAAGCCGGCAAGTACCAAACCTACTGCTGTTGCATACATCGGACTTTTCACCAGTTCCGTCTTACTCTTTCCAAGGTGTTCGTTCGGATAACCGATACGGGTATGCTGCCCTGTCATCAGCTCAAACAACTGTTTCAGGTTTTGTAATTGAGAACCACCGCCCGTAATAACGATACCACCTGCCAGGCGATCTTCATATCCTGAGCAGATAATTTCTGTATGTACCAATTCAAGGATCTCTTCCATCCTGCACTGAATAATACTTGCTAAATTTTTAGCAGAGATCTCTTTTGCAGGACGGTCACGTAAACCTTTTACTGTAATGATATCATTTGCACGTGCTTCACTTGCCAATGCAGAACCGAATTTAATTTTCAATTCATCTGCCTGCTTGTGCATAATGTTGCAGCCTGTTTTAATATCAGAAGTAATGATATCTCCACCAAATGGAATAACCGCGGTATGACGAATGATGTTATCGTAGAAGATAGCGATATCAGTAGTGCCACCACCAATATCAACCAGGCATACGCCGGCTTCTTTTTCTTCTTCACTCAGCACAGACATACTGGATGCGATCGGTTCAAGGATCAGGTTATCGATTGACAACTCTCCTTTTTGCACGCAACGGTTAATATTTTTTATTGCGTTTGTATTTGCTGTGATCACGTGAAAGTCTGCTTCCAGACGAACGCCTGTCATTCCTACAGGATCTTTAATATTTTCTTCGTAATCAACCGTATATACCTGCGGCATTACATGAATGATTTCATTACCAAACGGCATTACCGTTCTGTACATATCAGCCGTTAAACGGTTGATATCATCAACGGAAATTTCTTCGTCGCCATTGGGCCTGTTTATACCATGATGGTGCACAGAGCTTTTAATGTGCTGTCCTGCAATACCCACATTTACGATCCCGATATCAATTCCGGATTGATCTGAAGCTTCTTTGATTGCTTTTTCAATCGCCGTCACCGTAAGATTGATATTCGTAACCATGCCCCGGATCACACCTTCAGACACGGCTTTACCTATGCCGAGAATCTCAAGTTTGCCATATTCATTTTTTCTACCAACAATTGCACAAATCTTGGTAGTACCAATATCTAAACCAACAACAATTTTGTCGTTCTGGTTTGATTGAGATGGATTGTTTTCTTTATACATGGTCGTAAAAATTATTCACAGACAATTTGATTCTTAAACGCAACATTCACGGATTGATAAGCATCCCATCCTTTTGTTGGAAGTATTTCATGGTAGAACATATCAATCTTTTTAAATTTCAATTCAATATCTTCTGGCTTTCCAAACTTGATTTCATAATCGCCGATTTGTGGCAACAGTACAATATCTCCATTTGATAAAAGCGTCATTTGAGCAATCATCTTTTTCCAGTAGGCATTCTGATCAATAAATTGAATCAGTTCAAAATATTTACTTCCAACAGAATCGGTAAGCAAATAATTTTCTTTCATCAATTTAGATGTAAAAGGACCATCAATGATCAATACGCGTGAAGTGAATTTGTCAGAAGTAGCCAGAGCCGTCGCATTACTTCCTATGTAAGCATGAGGAGAATTTTGAGTTACAATCCGGGCGATTGGTTTGCTTTGTCTGATTTCAACCATTAAGGTTCCTTTGTGATCAGCACTTATTTGTGCATCTTCCACAAATTTAATGCTTTCAAGGCGTAACTCCAGACTTTTCAAATCAATATCACGATATTTTTTACCCACAATCTGATCAGCATTATTCATCGTCAGCGTCCGGAGTATGTCCGTCTCATCAACGAAGTAGTTATCATCTTCAAAGTCAATTTTTACGGCTGTTTTCAAAACTGTTCTGTTTGCATGTTTGTTCTCAACAAAACCGATCAGGAAAAACATGCTTACGCCAATGAAACCAAACGTAAGTTTGTTCCATAATGAAGGCTTCAGCTTCCATTTAAATTTCTTTTCCGTTTCAGTTCCCTTTGCCATATCGTTCTTCGCAAAGCAATTTTATAGGTTGAATAAATCTATCTATATCTCCTGCACCAGCAGTAACAACAACGTCAAAATCCAATTTTTTCAATTCTTTCAACAACTCATCCTTGCCAACCACCTTTTTATTTTTTGTCGGAATCAGCTCCAACAATACATTGGATGAGATACCTTCAATCGGTAATTCTCTTGCCGGGTAGATTTCCATCAGCAGTAATTCATCGGTCAAAGCAAGGCTTTGCGCAAATTCCTGCATAAAATCTCTTGTCCGGGTGAACAAATGCGGCTGGAAAACAGTAGCAACTTTTTTCCCCGGGAAAACCGTACGAACTGCTTTTAACAATGCTTCCAACTCAGTTGGATGATGCGCATAGTCATCCACATAAACGAGCTGTGGTGTTTTATAGATATATTCGAATCTTCTTTTCACTCCGCCAAAGCTGCGTAAGCTCGCCTTGATCGAATCTATATTCACACCTGCATGATAGGCTGCAAGAAACGCAGCAGTAGCATTCAACACGTTGTGCATGCCCGGCATTTCTATACGGATATTGTTCCAACGTACAAAATCATTATCAATGCTGAATGTAACTCCCCCATCCTTTGTAATCACATTATGAATGCGGTAATCAGCTTCAATGGATTCACCAAAGGTAACAGCCTTGGAAGCCTGGGCAGGAATCTGCACATCAACATCCACTCTCCGGATTACAACGCCGCCTGGCTTTAACTTTTTCAAATATTCGTTAAACGAATCATAGAAAGATTGTACATCCGAGTATATATCCAGGTGATCCGGATCCATGTTATTGATAACAGCGATATCCGGACTTAATTGCAAAAACGAACGGTCGTATTCATCTGCTTCTGCAACTACCCAGCCGTTGCCGTCTTCATGATTACCAATCAGAATATTGGTATTGTAGTTCTGGGTAATACCGCCCAGAAATGCACTGCACGGCATGCCCGACTCATGCATAATATGAGCAGCCATGGAAGATGTTGTTGTCTTTCCATGTGTGCCGGCAATACCGATTGTCTTTAATTCTCGGGTCAGGAATCCCAGTACCTGAGAACGTTTGAACAATTGATAACTATTATCTTTAAAGAAATTCAATTCACCATGATCTGCCGGAATCGCTGGTGTATAGATCACCAGTACTGAATCTTTTGCTTTAAATATTTCAGGGATCTGGTTCACATTATCTTCATAATGAATCCACATACCTTCAGACTCCAGTGCTTTGGTCAGATCCGAAGAAGTTTTGTCATAGCCACCCACGGTATAGTTATTCTGCTTGAACCAACGGGCCAAAGCACTCATACCGATACCACCGATACCAATTAAATAGATGCTATGTACATTTTTTAAATTCACTTCTTTGTTGAATTAATAATTTCAAACACTTTATCTGCGATACGTTCTGTTGCATCCGGTTTGGCAAACGTCAAAATGTTTTTACTCAATACATTTCTAACAGTTGAGTCCTTTAGTAAAGCCAGGGCTTTTTGTACAAGCTCCTGCGGTGCATCCATATCTCTCACCATCCATGCCGCATCTTTACTTGAAAGCGCAAGGGCATTTTTTGTTTGGTGATCTTCTGCCACATTGGGAGAAGGTACCAAAATACATGGTTTACCTACTATGGATAATTCTGAAATTGACAAGGCTCCCGCTCTGGAAACAATTACATCTGCCATTGCATAAGCCCTGTTCATGTCAGCAATGAAATCTGTTACCTTAACTGTATCGGAATTATATTTTTTCAGATCTTCATAATAAAATTTCCCGGTCTGCCACAATACCTGAATGCCGGCATCCTTTATCAGCTGAAGGTTACGTTCGATGGAAAGATTGATAGTACGGGCACCTAAGCTGCCGCCCATTACAAACAAGGTTGGTATGCCCGGTTCCAGACCAAAGAACTCAAAAGCTCCTTCTGAGAATTTTTTATAATCAACAATGTCCTTTCTTACCGGATTACCCGTATACACAATCTTGTTTGCCGGAAAGAATCTTTCCATTCTATCGTATGCGACACAGATTGCCTGTACTTTTTTTGAAAGTGCTTTATTGGCAATGCCCGCATATGAATTCTGTTCCTGGATCAAGGTCGGAACATCTGCAGCATTGGCAGCCTGTAACAACGGCCAGCTGGCATAGCCACCTACGCCTATTGCAATATCCGGTTTAAACTCCCGGACAATCTTCTTTGCTTTTAAGTAACTTGAAACAACTTTCAACGGAAAAGCCAGGTTACTCAACGAAAGTTTCCGCTGAATACCACTGATCCATAAGCCTTCGATTTTATAACCGGCAGTAGGCACTTTCTGCATTTCCATACGTCCCTGTGCACCAACAAATAATATCTCCGAATCCGGAAACCGTTGTTTGATGGCGTTAGCGATTGCAACAGCTGGATAAATGTGTCCGCCTGTACCGCCGCCGCTAATGATTACACGATATGTTTTATGCTGTGACATCTATTGGTTCAATGGTTGATTCTGAAATATCTCCACGGCTTACACTTAAGATAATTCCTAAGGAAAGCCCTGTAAATAATAATGATGTACCTCCCATACTTAACAGAGGTAAAGGCTGGCCTGTAATCGGGCCAAGTCCTACGGCAACGCCCATATTAATCATCGCCTGTACAACTAAGCTGAATGCGAGTCCGGCCGACAGCAGTCCGCCAAATGCGCGATCACTCTTAACAACCGTTTTCATACCTCGATATAACAGCGCCAGATACAGGAACACAACAAGTATGCCACCGAGAAATCCGTATTCTTCAATGATGATCGCATAAATAAAATCCGAAGATGATTGCGGAAGAAAATATTTCAGATCACTGTTGCCAGGACCTTTACCGATCAATCCGCCATTCCATATGGCAATAAATGCTTGTTCTGCCTGATCCGGAATTGGCGCATTTTCATCAACAAGTGTTGCTCCGAACTGTTTCACCCTGCTGATGGCCGTGCCCAAACGCTGACCGATAGCTAAAGCAATTGTACCAAATATCAAACCTACGAGTACAAGCATCATCAGGTACTTCATGGGCACACGGCCGATGAACATCAACAACAGACAGGTAGAAAACAGGATCATCGCGGTAGATAAGTTTGACAATGCAATCAAT
Organism: Cytophaga sp.; assembly: GCF_051961495.1. Taxonomy (NCBI): domain Bacteria; kingdom Pseudomonadati; phylum Bacteroidota; class Cytophagia; order Cytophagales; family Cytophagaceae; genus Cytophaga; species Cytophaga sp. The sequence continues at coordinate 16,429 of NZ_JBQCDF010000148.1, forward strand.
CCGCAAATCAACCCGCACCACAGTACCACCGGAATAAATGAAGCTTTGAAATCATCTATATTTCCCTGGCGTTTCGCTAGCATGCTTGCCAGGTTGGCAATAAGCGCAAGCTTCGCCAAATCCGATGGCTGGAAAGATTGATTGATAATCGGGATCATCAACCAACGTGTAGCGCCGCCGCTTTCCGTTCCCATAAAGAAAGTAAATAACAATAATGGCGCAGAAATGATTAATGCCAAACGGCTCAAACGGGAATAATACTTATAATCAATTCTATGCGCCAGCCATACCAGCACCAAACTGCCGATAATTAATGAACCGTGCTTGATTAAATAGTAAACCGTATCACCATCTTTTTTCTGGAAGGCAAGTGAACTGGATGCACTATATACGACAGCGACGCTGATCAGCGAAAGCAGCATAATAATCGACCAGATGAACGGATCACCTTTCAGATTATCTTTTAACCAATATGTTGCTTTATTCAGCATAATCTTAACCTGCTAATTCAATAACTAAATTTCTAAATTGATCCCCCCGATCTTCGTAATTCTTAAACAAATCGAAGCTTGCACATGCCGGAGAAAGTAATACTGTATCTCCTTTATTTGCTGAATCATGCGCAATGCGAATTGCTTCAGCCATGGAATGTGCTTCCTTGATCTGAGGCCCCATGTTGGCAAAGCCGGCAAACACTTTGGAATTATCTTTACCCAGCGCTACAATCGTATGAACTTTTTCACGCACCAACGCTTCTATCTGTGAATAATCGTTGCCTTTATCCACGCCGCCGGCAATCAATACAACCGGAGTATCCATGCTGTCGAGTGCATACCAGACAGAATCAACATTTGTAGCTTTAGAATCGTTTACAAATTTCACTCCGTAGATAGACCCTACGAACTCTAAACGATGTGGCGCATTCCGGAAACTTTTAATAGCTTCCGCAGCCTTATCAACATCCGCCCCGATTGCAACGGTCGCACTCAAAGCGGCCATGATATTTATATAATTGTGTTTTCCTTTTAATGGCAAGCCTTCAGTCTTAAACGTATGGAGTTTATCGTTTAAGGCATGTACCTGAATCTGCTTTTCATCGGAATACGCTCCCGATGCATGCAACTGTTTTAAAGATACAGGCATATAACGGGCATTAATATCTATGTTCTTTTTATATGTCTCTATCGTCTGATCTTCCGCATAAGTTATATAAAAATCTTCCGGTGTCAGGTTCTGGAAGATCCTGAACTTAGATGCTATATAATTCTCAAATTTATATTCGTAACGATCCAGATGATCAGGAGTAATGTTTAACAGCACAGCAACATTGGCTTTGAATGTAAACATATCATCCAGTTGAAAGCTGCTCAGCTCAAGCACATATATATCTTTCTTTTCATGAATGATCTGCCTCGCCAGACTGGTACCGATGTTTCCACCCAATCCTACTGAATACCCTAATGTTTTTAAGATATGATAAGTAAGTAATGTAGTCGTTGTCTTTCCGTTGCTACCTGTAATGGCAATGAACTTTGCATCGGAATGAATGTGGCGGTACGCAAACTCAATTTCAGAGACTACTTCTATCCCCTTAGACCGGATCAGTTTCATGATCGGCGCTTTCTCAGGAATACCCGGGCTTTTAACAATGATTGTTGCAGACAGAATAATTTCTTCTGTATGCTTTTCCTGTTCAAAAGAAATTCCGGCTTCTGTTAACTCTGTTTTATATTTATCAGCAATAGCACTTGAATCAGAGACAAACGTATCATACCCCTTTGCTTTTGCGAGCAAGGCAGCACCAACGCCACTTTCTCCTGAACCCAATATGACAACTTTCTGACTCATCAATTTATCTCAACTTTAAGGTCGCCAATGAAAGGATTGCTAATAGAATTCCAACAATCCAGAATCGTGTTACAATTTTAGATTCATGAAATCCTGATTTCTGATAATGATGATGTAACGGCGACATTTTAAATATGCGCCGGCCTTCACCATATTTCTTTTTAGTGTATTTAAAATAAGATACCTGCATCATGACAGATAAATTTTCAATTAGAAATATGCCACACAACAAAGGCAGTAATAATTCTTTTCTTACAGCTAATGCCATTACAGCAATCAAACCACCGAGGGTTAAACTCCCGGTATCGCCCATGAAGATCTGCGCGGGGAATGAGTTGTACCATAAGAATCCGATGCATGCTCCCATTAAAGCTGCACCAAAGATTACCAGTTCACCACTGTTTGGTATGTACATAATATTCAGATAGCTCGCGAAAATAGCGTTCCCTGAAACATATGCGAAAATACAAAGTGTCAATGCGATAATGGCAGACGTACCTGCGGCAAGACCATCAATACCATCTGTAATATTCGCTCCGTTTGATACAGCTGTTATTACCAGAATTACTACCAGTACATATAGAATCGGTGTGCAGCTGTCAGATATAAAACAGGTGATGCTGCCATAATCCAATTCATTATTTTTGAAAAATGGAATTGTAGTTATGTTTGATTGTTTATCTTCAAATGATGTAGAACTCTGAGTAGTAGAAACTGTTCCGTCACTCGATTTATATTCACGCACAACAACACTGGAGTTGTATAACAACGTAATACCAACGATCAAACCCAGCGAAACCTGGCCTACAATTTTAAATTTCCCCTGCAGACCTTCTTTATTCTTTTTAAATACCTTGATATAATCATCCATAAAACCAATGAAACCCAGCCATATGGTAGAGATCAACAGCAATACGATATATACATTGGTAAGCTTTGCAAACAATATGGTTGGAACAATGATGCACAGAATAATCATTAGCCCACCCATAGTCGGCGTACCTTTTTTCTCCATCTGTCCCTGCAAGCCAAGATCACGGATGCTTTCACCGATCTGTTTGTTTTGTATGAAGCTGATAATTCTTTTACCAAAAACTAAAGCTATCAGTAATGATACAAACGCTGCCATCCCGGCGCGAAAAGAAATGTATTGAAATACACCCGCTCCCAGCAAGTCAAATCGTTTTTCTAAATAATCAAATAGATAGTATAGCATTAGTTCGACTGATATTGAAGTTGAAAATGATATTTATCGTTATGGCTTATTATATAATTAAGCATATTAATGACGTTGTTCAGCAATTCCACACAAACGTCACATTCTTTGCTTAGCGGATGCTTCATTTGTATTAACTTCAACCAGTATCTGGTTTGAACAGACATTTCCGAAGCCATTGAAATGGATTCAGTAAAGTCCATCTGCGTAGTAGAAGCCCATGCAGTCTCTGCATGTTTCCTGATAGACAGTCCATACTTCAAAAGTCTCATGGATAATTCCATTTCGTTATTCTTTAAAAGAATGCCATAGAGGTCCATAATTCTTGAGGACAATTCAAATGTTCGATTACTCAATAGTTCGTAAGTCATTGACTAGTCTATGTTTTTAAAAGTATGTGTGCTTCTGTGCGTATTTCTTCTTGCCTGTTCAATTTGATTCACCAGCTCTTCAAAATCTTTGTAATCTTCGTCAAGCACGAGTATCACCTTATAGATTTTTATAAACCGGATCAAGTTCAACAATCCTTTGGATTGTTTGGAGGCATTCAGCATATTCAATCTGAATTCGTGATTTGATTTTGCTATTTCTGCACTTTCCAATGCGTGTACAATTTCTTTATACAGCAAATCAATTCTTTCCGACAGATCTGTCCGGTTACTATCATTTAAAAGCACCACAAAACGTTCAACCGCATAGTTGACGGTTGTCTGGTTAAAATGCTTTATCTCTAAAAAAGAACTCATCATAGTACTACTTTCCTAAAGTTTCTAATAATTCTTTTACAACTATCCGGTCATCAAATGGGTATTTAATTCCTTTGATTTCCTGGTATGTTTCATGCCCTTTTCCGGCAATCAGTATAATATCGCCCGGAGCTGCAAGTGTACAGGCAACCTTTATGGCTTCTTTTCTATCCAATACTGACAGGACTTTTTTCTTATCTACTACCCGAACGCCCTTTTCCATTTCAGCCAGGATCTCCTGTGGATCTTCATCTCTAGGGTTATCGGAGGTTAAAATAACCTGATCACTGAATTGGCAGGCAATGTCTGCCATGATCGGACGTTTTGCGGCATCCCTGTTTCCACCGCAACCTACAACTGTAAGGATCTTATGAGATTCTTTTAATCCGGTTATGGTTTCCAGCACATTCTTCAATGCATCCGGTGTATGCGCATAATCAACAATTACGGTAATTTTACCAGCTGAATTATATTGTTCAAATCTACCGTTAGCAGCATCCAGTGTTGAAAGCTGCAACAAAATCTCCTGCTTATCTTCGCCTAAAAGGACTGCTGCACTGTATACAGCCAGTAAATTATATGCATTGAAATTACCGATCAGCCTGAACCATGCCTGCGCCCCGTCAATATCCATTTCTATACCATGCATGGTTGTGGATAGTAGTTTCCCTTTAAAATCCGCAAGCGCCAGTAATGAATAAGTATATGTTTTTGCACGGGTATTCTGAATCATTACTCTCCCGCGCTTGTCATCTAAATTGATCAGAGCGAAAGAGTCATTCGACAAACCATCAAAGAATAATTTTTTAGCCTTGATGTATTCGTCAAAGGTCTTATGATAATCCAGGTGATCATGCGTAATGTTGCTGAACAATGCACCTTCAAACCGTAGACCTGCAATACGTCTTTGTACAGCTGCATGTGAGCTTACTTCCATGAAACAATGCGTACAGCCTGCAAGCACCATATCTGCCAGTAGTTTATTCAGTGCTATGGCATCCGGTGTTGTATGTGTTGAAGGAATAATGGTTTCTTCAATAATGTTTTCAACGGTAGAAATCAAACCGGTTTTATAACCGAGCTTTCTGAATAAACGATACAGCAACGTAACCGTAGTTGTTTTTCCATTGGTACCTGTAATTCCTACAAGCTTCAGTTTGGAGGAAGGCTTATCGTAATAGTTGGATGCAATTACCCCAAGTGCTTCAGAACTATCTTTCACCTGAATGATCGTGCAATCAGCATCTGCATCTAAAACCGGGAGCTCTTCACAAACAACTGCAGTTGCCCCTTTTTTAATTACATCCTGTATATAAGCATGCCCGTCATTGCTTACGCCTCTTACAGCAATAAACATAGACCCTTTCTCTACTTCGCGAGAATCAAAACAAATCGCAGCAATATCTACATCCGTTCTGCCTGAAACAGAAATAAGAGATACCTTATAGATTAAATCTTTTACCTGCATATTAGTTTAACACAATAGTTATGTAATTCCCTTTGTTGTATCTGGTTCCGGGTGCAATTGATTGCGAGGCTACCCTACCGGAACCTTGAATGCTTACATGCAAACCAATATTTTCTAATATATATAAAGCGTCTTTTAACCGAAGTCCGCGTACATCCGGTACAATACCTGCAACGATTTTTCTATCATACCAGACAACGGTTTTATTTTCAACGCTTGCCTGAACCCAGTCATCATTTGCATTGGTACTTGTATGATTCGGAATTTGCAGCGCATTGCATAAAAACTTCAAATCATCATACAATCCTCCTCTGATCACCGGATATATACCGGTATTGGCCGGTGCTTGTGTTTTGATCGGTTCCTGCAGATCAAGGTCCTGTGCATATATTTTATCTGCCACTTCTTTAAATACCGGGGCGGCAACATCTGAGCCATATTGTTGATATCCTTTCGGATTATCAATCACAACGATACAGCTGTACTTAGGTCTGTCTGCCGGGAAATAACCTACAAAGGAAGTATAATAAGTCCGCGAATAGGTTTTGTTTACAAGCTTTTGTGCCGTGCCTGTCTTGCCTGCTATTTTATAAGTATTATTTTTTATGTTGCTTGCTGTACCATTCTCAACTACACCTTCCAGCATGATACGTACTTTCTTCAGCGTTTCATCTGAACAAATCTTATCAACCACCACTTCGGTTGAATACCTGTCAAGCACCTGATCAGCCACGCGTGTTTCTTTCACAATCATCGGTCGAACCATCGTGCCGTTGTTAGCTATTGCATTATAAAATGAAAGTGTATGTATCGGCGACATACTCAATTCATAACCGATCGACATCCATGGAAGCGTTGTTCCACTCCAGGTTTTAGAAGAAGTTGTTTTAAAAAATGGTTTTGCCACTCCATCCATTTGAAAAATGACTGGCTCTGTCAAACCCATTTTTTGAATATGTTCCAAAAACTTATCTGGTTTCGCACCAAAATATTCGTTTACTTTTTTAGAGATCGCAATGTTCGAAGATGTTTCAAATGCATGCTGTAGGGTAATTTTTCCATGTCCTCCGGGCTTTGAGTCACGCATGATCCGGTCATAGAATTCATACTCGCCATTACCTGTATCAATAGTATCTGACAGGTTTATATCTGTATCTTCAAATAAGGCTATTACTGATGCCAGTTTAAATGTTGAACCCGGTTCGGTTAATCCCTGACTACCGATTGCATAGTTATAATTTTCGGCATACTGCCCCTCACCTACCTTTCCAAGGTTAGCAATCGCTTTGATTTCGCCTGTCGCAACCTCCATAAGCACTACACAGCCGTAATCAGCATCGTGACTTGCCAGGTGGTTACGTAAAGATGCTTCAGCCACATCCTGAATATTAATATCTATTGTTGTTACAATATCAATACCGTCTACCGGAGTAATTTCATTTTCATCGTGAATCGGTTTCCAGTTTCCGCCCGACATTTTTCTGAATAGCGCCTTACCGTTTTTGCCTCCCAATTCCTGGTTAAAACTATATTCCAGGCCAGCACCATTATTTTCTTCATTCACGAAGCCTACTGTACGTTGTGCCAGCATTGAAAACGGCATGAAACGTTTGTCAACCTTTTCAAATACAACACCACCTTTCGATCTGCCTTCACAAAAGATCGGCCATTCCGACATTTCCTTTTTACCCTGGTAGTTAATCGGTTTATGGTTTAAGATAATGTAGCGTTTTTTATCAGTTCTTGCTTTAGTTATCTTTCGCCTATACTCAGAAACTGTTTTATCTTTAAAGTATGCTTGTAACTTTTCCGCAAGTTCATCAATCCCTTTATTAAAGATATCATCCTCCGCAATGGTAGGATCTATACAAACCCTGTAAAACGGCAATGATGTGGCCAACAGGCTTCCATCCGCGGAAAATATATTTCCCCGTGTAGGTTTTACATCTTTAAAATCAATCAGATTTTCTGTATGCAGTTTTTCCCATCTTTCTCCCTGCACAAACTGGATCACAAATATTTTGTATCCAATTGCTAAAGAGAACAGCACGATTGCCAGGAAAGCAACACGGATCCGAAGGACTATGGATTTTTTAATGTTCAAGGCTCTTCTCAGTTATTTTAATAGGTGGTTCCGTGCTTTCTTTTAATCCCAGGACCTCAACCTGTTTTGCTACTTCTGATTGTTTACTTTTAATCATCAGATCTGCTTTCAGTGTTATATAATCGGCTCTAAGATCATTCACTTCATTTTTCAGCTTATTTGTTTTGCGAACAAGCTTATCGCCGTAATGTGCATTAGCAATGTACAGCATCATGATACAGGCAAAGAATAATACTTTAGGTATATATTGTACAGGCAAACCATCATTAAATGCATCCCCAACAGGAACGTATTTATCTACAAAAGAAAAAAATCCCTTACCGGACTTGATTTCCGGGGGAGTTTCTTCTTTTACTGTTGTTTTTTGTCTGACTGTATTTTCTGCCATATATTATTCGCGTTCTGCAATGCGTAAACGTGCACTCCGCGCACGGTTATTTACTTCTTTTTCTTCATCGGTCGGATCTATTGCTTTACCAACAGCATGAAAAGGTTTGTTTGTATTTCCATAAAGATCTTTTTCAGCATCGCCATGAAATTTACCCTGCTGGACAAAATTCTTAACCAAACGGTCTTCTAAGGAATGGTAACTGATGATGGAAAGTCTGCCCCCTGATTTTAATACCTGCTGACTTTGTTCTAATAAATCTTTTAATGCTTCCAGCTCTTCGTTCACTTCAATGCGGAGTGCCTGGAATACCTGCGCATAATATTTACTCTCTTTTCCGCGCGGCGCATAATCGGAAAGTATTTCAATCAACTCCGAGGTACGGTTAATCGGTTTGTTGATACGTTCTTTAATCAGCGCCTGTGCAAGCGTTTTAGCATTGCGCACTTCACCATACATACCCAGGATGCTATGCAGGCCATGTTCAGAGTATTTATTGATTACATCCGCAGCTGTCTTGTCAATAGCTCTATCCATGCGCATATCCAGTGGTGCGTCATAACGGATAGAGAATCCTCTTTCCGGAGTATCGATCTGATGCGATGAAATACCCAGATCACCCAGCAAACCGTCTACCCTGTCTACCCCGTTCAGGCGCAGGTATTTTTTAATGTATCTGAAGTTGGCTGGAATAAGAGTGAAGTTGGGGCCGATCAGATCCTTTGCATTGTCAACAGCATCCGCATCCTGGTCGAAAGCGTATAATTTGCCCCCTTTTAAATGCTTTAGTATTTCACGGCTGTGGCCACCGCCACCGAATGTAACATCGACGTATATTCCTTCCGGATTAATATTTAACCCCTCAATACTTTCTTTTAATAAGACCGGAACGTGATACATATGTGTCTATTCTTTTTTTGTTGGTGCTAGATATTTTTCTGCCAATTGAGCGAGTTCACCGGAATCCTGGATGAGGAACTTCTGATATAGCTCCGGAGACCAGATTTCCACCCTGTTTCCCATCCCTACAACGGTGACATCCTTCTCGAGCTGTGCATGTCCTAAAAGCATTTTAGGGATTAATAAACGGCCGTTGCCATCCAACTCCACCTCATTAATCCCCCGGAAGAAATTCCGTTGAAAAACTCGGTATTCTTCGCTGAATTCGTTCAGGCCGGAAACTTTTGAGTATATCTTCTTGAATTCAGTTTGGGAATACAGAACAATGCAGGACTCGAATCCCCTTGTCAATACAACATTTCCTGCGTCTACATCGGGCAAATTGGACTTAATACGGGCAGGCAAGACCATGCGGCCTTTCGCGTCTACTGTACAGTCATATTCACCTGAAAAGAATCCCATATATTACCTCTGATATACAATTGGTTAATCAAATTTATAAAAGAAAAGACAAAATACAACCACAAAGACCCACTTTATCCCACTTTTATATCAATTTAAACCTTTTTGTGGAAAAATATAGCATTTGCCAACAAAAATTCAACCTTCAGGCGCTGTTATGCACAAGTAAGCGATTCACATTTTTGAATACCTATAAAATTCAAGAATGTAAGACGTTTCAAAAAGCGTGGATATATATAAAAACGATGGAAGCAAACAAGCATCAGCGATACATGAGTAGTATAAAAAAGACATAAACGTAAAATTTTTCTCAAATCGCTTATCTCCCCTGCCAATCATGGGCTGTATAGAATTAAAACGATATTAACATTCAGAAAAAAAATGTATATAACTCGTAACCTATTCTAAAAGACGCGTAAATAAAGAGGTATAGAATAAACAGATATTATAAAAAACAAAAAAACAGATATCCCCAAATTGTACTTTACTTCTCTATCGCACTAGTCACGGTAGGTACAGAACATGTGAATTTCTGTAAAGTTATCAACAAATGGATAAAATATTGCTGAAGCTCTTGCAGGATAAGGCTTTTCCTATAATTTCGTATAAGAATTTTAACTTTTACAAACAAAAACTACACACTATGAACAAGGCAGAATTAATCGATGCAATTGCAGCTGAGTCAAAATTAACTAAAGCTGATTCTAAAAGAGCTTTAGACGCATTCATTAACGCGACTGGTAAAGCGCTTAAAAAAGGTGAATCAGTTGTATTAATTGGTTTCGGTTCTTGGAAAACAGCTACACGTGCAGCTCGTAACGGTAGAAACCCACAAACTGGTAAAGTGATCAAAATCAAAGCTAAAAAAGTAGTTAAATTTAAAGCTGGTGCTGAACTTACTAAAAAAGTTAAGTAATTAGCCACTCACTTTTTTATCATAAAAAAACCCAACCTATTTGGTTGGGTTTTTTTATTGTAGATCTGATTCTTTTTCTACAGACTCCCAAGCGGAAGTCTTAAAAATGTCTTTTTTCAATAATTTTCCATTTCGGAGCGGTCCAATAAAAAATTAATTATTTGAATATCTGACATTTAATTAATATTTAAAGATGTAATAAATTTAGTTCTTATTTTTCAGAACTAACTAAATAATTCATAACTTTACATCATTAAAAAACAAAGTACCTGACAACATGAGCAAAGAAATTGTAACTGAAAAACAACGGATCCTGATCGAACAACTTGGTGTGTTCTATGAAAAGGAAGGTTTTCACCCTGCAGGTGCGCGTGTTATGGCATTGCTGCTAATCGCAGATAGAAACGAATTAACATTCGATGAAATTAAAGATGCCCTCAACATCAGTAAAAGCGCTACCAGCACCGCGCTCAACCTGTTGCTTACAACAAAACGTGTAGAATATTTTACCAATCCGGGCGAACGCAAAAGATATTTCAGAGCAACCATTATCAATTGGAAAAATCACATGAAAGAAAAACTGGAAGGCATCATTACCATGCATTCCTTAATGAAAGAAATCATTGAACAACGTCCGTCTTCTACTCCTGAATTCAACGCAAGCTTACGTGAGATCCATAGTTTCATGAGTTTCTTTCACAAAGAAATCCCTTTGATCATAGAACGATGGAAGGCAACAAAAAAATAATTTCAGCTGACAACAATATTATTTTACTTTAATCGACTTCAACCTATATCTCTTAAACATCAATTACCATGAGACTTTACGCCATAGGCATATTGCTGACGCTAACTATTTCTCAAACAATGGCCCAGCAAAAATATACACTGAAACAGTGTATTGATTACAGCTTAAAAAATCATTTGAGTAACCAGGTCTACCAAAACAATATTGAAATAGCCAACCAACAAGGCCGGGAAGCCCTGGCAGGTTACCTTCCACAGGTTGCAGGTACGGCTACATTTGACTACAACATCAAACGTCAGACAACAATCATTCCTGCCGGGGCTTTCAGTCCTACAGAAACGAGATTGCAATTTGGTCAGCCATTCCTTACCAATCCTGTGATACAGGCAGATCAGGTGATCTTTGACCAATCACTCTTATATGGTATCCAGGCAAATAAACCGAACAAAGAAATTTCGGAATTAAGTCTGAAACAAAACCAGGAAACGCTGATCTATAATACCACTGCTGCTTATATAGAAGCAACCATTTATGCTGAACGTATTCGTATCCTGGCTACAAACGAAAATAAATATAAAGATCTGCTGGCGATTAAAAAATTGCAGCTGGATAAAGGGGTAGCCACGGAAGTTGATTACAACCGTATTCTTGTTACTTATAAAAACATTGTTGCAGAAAAAACGCTTGCGGAAACAAATAGAGAACTTGCCCTGAATAAGCTGAAGGACGCCATGGGTATGACATTGCAGGAGACTATTACTATTAACGACTCTTTAAATTACGATCGTCTGATTCCTACTTCTGATATCAGCCAGTTTGATGTTACACAATTATATGCTTACAAAATCAATGTACAGAAAATTCATTTGCAGGAGATTGATGTAAAAAGAAAAAGAGCCGCTTTCATGCCAACATTAAATGGGTATGCACGTTATGGGGCGCAATCTTACAGCGCACACTTCAGTACAGCGTTTGACCGCTGGTTTGATTACTCCACAATCGGGCTACGTTTGAACGTCCCTATTTTCAGTGGATTCAGACGCGACAGTCAGTTAAAACAAAGCCAGCTTAACCTAGCAAATGCCAAACAGAATTTCATTATCAACAACAACACCTTACAGCTTCAGGCACAGAATGCCAATACGCAATTGAAGAAATCGTATAATGATGTTGCAAACAACAAAGAAAACCTGGCACTTGCTCAGGAAGTATTTGACATAACCAATCTTCAGTATCAAAAAGGTGCCGGTACATTAACTGACCTGCTGAATGCTGAATATTCACTGAAAGAAGCGCAAAACAATTACATTACTTCCATGTTGAATTTATTGTCTTCAACACTTAACAATGAAAAAGCTAATGGTACTTTAATTCCATTCGCTTCTAAACTTTAATCTAAGCAGTACTTACCCAGTTATATCTATTATGAAAAAATATCTGATTATAGGCGGCATATTAGCTATTGTAGCACTAATCGCAGTAAAACTTGTCAGCAACAAAAAAGTGATCAACGAAAGCAAACAAATTGTTGACCGATCGAAAATACCTGTTGCGGTATCTGTAGCTGTTGTTGAAGAAAAACCGATGGGTAGCTTTTTCAAGCTGCCTGCATCCCTTGAACCGGCGGAAGAATCTGATATTACAGTGGCGGTATCAGGAAAAATCACCCGCTTATCTATCGAAAATGGTTCGCGTGTAAGCAAGGGACAAATCATTGGTACGATTGATTCTCAGCTTAAACAGTTAAACCTGGAAGCAGTGGAGTTATCCGAAGCGAAATTGAAAAGAGATTACGAACGGGTAAAAGAATTATACGAAGGAAAAGCTGCAACTGAAACCAGTGTGATTGATGCCAAATACGCCTATGACAATAAGCATATTGAAGCCAACCAGATCCGCAAACAAATTGCTGATGGCAATATTGTAGCGCCATTCAGCGGCATCATTTCAAATAAAAACCTGAACGCAGGTGAATTCGCAAACATAGGCACAGTGATCGCTACGATCGTTGACATACAGCAATTAAAAAGTATTGTGTATGTAAATGAAAAAGATGTATACCAGTTAGCGATCGGACAAACGGTATCGGTTTCAACGGAAGTATATCCTGGAAAAGAGTTTTCAGGGAAAATATCATTCATCAGCCCGAAGGGTGACGCCAGCCACAACTACCGTGTAGAAGTGCTGATCAATAACAACGGAAAAAATCAACTGAAGGCAGGTACCTATGTACTGGTAGCGTTCAGCTCAGAAAGAAAAAATAATGCGCTGCAGATTCCAAAGATTGCCCTTGCCGAAGGTCTTAAAAATCCATATGTATATGTGGTTGATGGCAACAAAGTAAGAGCGCGCAAAATTGTACCTGGCCGTGAAGTAGGCGAATATGTTGAAGTAGTGGGCGGCTTACAAAGCGGAGAACAAATTGTAATCAATGGTCAGATTAACCTGCTTGATGGCAGTATTATCAGCATTGTG
>NZ_JBQCDF010000149.1:0-8416 GCF_051961495.1 Cytophaga sp.
TTGACCGCATCGCTGATGAAGGTATTAAAATGATGCACTACTACGGCGAGCAAAGCTGTACTGCCGGCAGATCTGCATTTCTTACAGGCCAGCACATCATCCGTTCCGGTCTCAGCAAAGTGGGTTTCCCTGGTGCTCCTATGGGTATGAGCCAGCTGGATCCTTCTATCGGCGGCCTGCTTAAAAATTTAGGATATGCAACCGGACAGTTTGGTAAAAACCACGTGGGTGACAGAAACGAATCACTACCTACTGTAAATGGTTTTGATGAATTCTTCGGTAACCTGTATCACCTGAATGCGGAAGAAGAACCGGAATTGCCGGACTATCCGAAAGATCCTGCTTACCTGGCTAAATACGGCCCGCGTGGTGTCTTAAGATGCTATGCAAGCGATAAGGATGACCCTACGGTTGATCCAAGATTTGGTAAGATCGGAAAGCAACGTATTGAAGATACAGGTCCGCTTACAAAAAAACGTATGGAAACAATCGATGATGAAACATCAGCAGCAGCGATTGATTTCATGAAAAGACAAAATCAGGGCGGCAAACCATTCTTCTGCTGGTTCAATTCAACCCGCATGCACCTACGTACACACGTGCGTGACAGTCACCGTGGCAAATACCCGCATGGAGACAGCGAATATCTGGATGGTATGATTGAACACGATCTTACGATCGGAGAGATTCTGAAAGCTTTGGATGACATGGGTATTGCAGACAATACAATTGTTGTATATACTTCTGACAACGGTCCGCATATGAACACATGGCCGGATGGTGCTATGACACACTTCCGTTCAGAAAAAAACACCAACTGGGAAGGTGCATTCCGTGTACCTTGCCTGGTGCGCTGGCCGGGACATATTTCTGCAGGCACCATCTCAAATGAACTGATGTCGCACAACGACTGGATTCCTACCTTATGCCATGCGGCGGGAGATACAAGTATTGTAAGCAAATTAAAAGCGGGCTATACAGCCAATGGGATCAACTATAAAGTACATTTGGATGGATATGATCAGTATAATTTTCTGACCACTGCAAAAGGAAAACTGGGAACTTACAACGGTGTGAAAAGTGCCCGTAACGATTTCTTTTATTCAGATGATGACGGATTATTGGTAGCCTACAGACAAGGTCCTTATAAATATGTATTCTCTGAACAGCGTTCACAAGGCACTATGGGTGTATGGGCAGAACCTTTCACGACACTGAGATTACAGAAAACATTCAATCTTTATCAGGATCCGTTTGAAAGAGCAGACATTACTTCCAATACTTTCTGGGATTGGCAGCTTAATCATGTAGGCAGCATGTATGGTGTAATGGAGAATGTATTTAAATTTGTTAAAACATTTGAAGAGTTTCCACCACGCTCTTATCCGCCAAGCTTTAATCCGGCAAATGTTATGGATGAATATCTGAAAGCTTCCAAGGCTATCAAACGTCTTGAAGAACAATTCCCGATGTTAAAACAGGAAGCACAGAAAACTACTGTAGCACCTGCAACGCAGACAAAGAAGAAGAAATAAAACGCTTCAGAGATAAAATAAAAAGCTCCTGTCCCAGGAGCTTTTTATTTTAAAAGAACAATTATTGCACCGAATCCATGAATTAGATTACTTCACAATACGTTCATTCTGTATAAAATTAAAATGGGCTTATAACCTGTATAAGCCCATTAATAAGTAATTACTTTTAAGAATTCTTTTATCTTTTTACATGCAGGTATGGATCATACCCATTAAGCTCTTTCGGATATGCACCGGTACCATCATACGGACGTTTCTCCGGATGGCACTTGCATTCTTCTGAGCAGGCGCCCTGCATCTTTTCACCACAGGCTTCGCACATTGGCTCGTGGCGGTTACATACCGGGTTTGCACAGTTTACCATACGATCACTTAGTGTACCGCAAACATAACACTTCGAAATAATGCTCGGATTTACTTTGTTCACGTCTGCAATTACACGCCCGTCGAACACATAGCACTTGCCTTCAAAATCTTCACCGCCCTGCTCAATACCATATTTAATGATACCGCCGTGCAACTGGTATACATCTTCAAAACCCTGCTCCAGCAAAAACGCACTTGCCTTCTCGCACTTGATGCCGCCTGTACAATACGTCAATACTTTCTTGCCTTTCAGGTGCTCCAGTTCTTTTACTTTCTCCGGAAAATCACGGAAGTTTTCCATGTCGATCGTAACGGCATTTTTAAAACGCCCTACCTGATGTTCGTAATTGGAACGGACGTCCAATACCACAACGTCGTCACGGTCTTTCATTGCCTTGAATTCATCCGGCTCCAGATGTTTGCCTGTACGCCTGGTCGGGTCAATATGCTTTAAAGAAGAGTGAACAATTTCAGGTTTTACACGCACATATAATTTCTGGAATGCATGTCCTTCGTGTGCTTCAATTTTAAACTCCAGTGCTTCAAAACGCGGGTCTGCCTTTACGTATTCCATGTACTTGCGACAGCCTTCCTCGGTACCGGAAACAGTACCGTTCAGCCCTTCAGAAGCGATGATGATACGGCCAAGCAAGCCAAATTCAAGACATTTAAGGTGGTGTTCTTCCCTGTAAGCATCAGGGTCTGCTATATGGGTATAGCAGTAATACAAGAGTATCTGGTGATCTTTCATAATAATAACAGTGCTTAGTTTCAGTCTAAGTGTTGCGTACAAAAGTACGAAATTATGAGTTATGAATTATAAATTATGAATGACTTTAATCACTCTGCTGGGGTAAGTTTGACCAAAACGATCTAAAAATTCAATTCATTATATAAATTATGAGTTACAAACGACTAATTCATAACTCATAATTTATAATTCATAAATTGATTATCCTTTCATTGCCTGCGCCGGGTTTCCGAACACCGTTTCTTTATCTTTCACCGGTGCAATAACTACAGAGCCTGCTCCTACACGTGCATTTTTACCAACGGTAATACCGCCAATGATCACCGCTCCGGTACCGATGAAAGCGCCTTTCTCGATCTTTGCTCCGGCATTGATCACGGCACCTGCACCTATCTGTACGAAGTCTTCAACCACCGCTTCGAAATCAATAATTGCTCCGGTATGGATCAGGCAATGGCTGCCAACTTCGGCGTTAGCTCCTATCACTGCTGCGCCGTTAATAAAATTACCATGACCGATAGAAGCTGAATGTGCAATAGAAGCTGTTGAATGAATTGCGTTCACAGCCTGGGTTTGCCTGCGCTCGTGCAGCATTTTTGTTAACCCTTCGCGCAACTTGGGTTCATCGCTGGCAATGAAAGCATCGCAGCTGTTGCCTATTAATTTCAGATACGTATCGTCGTCTGTTGAACCCAATACAGTAACATTATTTATCTCTGTTCCGTGCAAGGCCTTGGTATCATCCAGAAAACCATAAGCCACCATTCCATTGCTTTCAAATATTTCCAGCGCAGCTTTCCCTAATGAAGAAGCTCCGAAAATAATTACTGCATCTTTCTTTTCCATATTTCAGTATTTTCACAAAAATACATCATTTTTATTAAAAAGGCTGACCAGAGAAGAAGTATACCGTGAGTTACTCAAAAACAGTTTTTTACGTATACATTTGCATAATTATATGATGCGTTCCAACAACAAACACCTATTCATATTGAGCTGCAGCTGGCTTATCGTCAATCTGCTCCTGTATTTTTCCCTCGGTGTAAAGTATGCCATAGATACTGCACGGTTTGATACCGAAGCTTCGGCCTGGCTTACCGGTACGTTTGAAACCAGTTATCATTTCTGGTACAGCGGCTACATCGCGATCCTTGCACTTAGCCGCTTGCTGTTCTCTTCTATTTACCCTTCTATTCTGCTTCAATGTATCGTTTCATTGACTGCAACACTTTTATTTTATACAGGTTTGTGCAGAATATTAAAAAATGAACGTACTGCCTTTATCGCCTCCGGACTTACCATACTGTACCTGCCGATCCAGCAATGGAATGTTTGTCTGCTTACAGAATCTTTTTTCATCAGCAGTATTTTATTATTCATATGGGCCTATTCTCTTGAAGATTGGCGAACGAAATGGATTAGTCTGTACACCATAGCTATAGTTGCAACAATGCTACGCCCAAACGGTGGCATTTTATTGATTGCTCTTTTCATATTAACTGCCAGGGAAATCCTTTCAAAGCAAAACCGCTTATACGTTTACACTATTGGCTTATTATTATTGACCGGAATTCTTTTCCTGTTAAACTGCGCCACAGATGTTTTCTATCAGTTCATGGCAGATTCATTCGCTAAAGGAGAGATTATCTGCGGATACAAAGGTTGGATCATACCCGTCGGAACACCTGCATCAGTAAGCACTACAGAAGGTAGTATTGTAAAAATATTGGGATTAATTATTGATCAGCCATTAAAAAGTTTACAGCTGGGTTGCTGCAGGTTTGCTGCACTCTGGACAGATGTACGAATGTATTACAGTTCCCTGCATAATATATTTATCAGCCTGCTGTTATTACCCGCTTACATATTTGCTGCGACCGGTTTCATGCACTACAGAAAAATACACCGGGGGGTATTTATATTCACCATTGTTTACACCGGACTTAACAGTGTCTTAGTCATGATTACCTATGCAGACTGGGATGGCAGGTTCCTTGTACCGCTGCTGCCGGTTATCTTTATCTGGTCGGCTTTAGGTATACAAAAAATATTCATGCGGTTCCGAATTTTTCAATAAGGCAGTTTGTAGTTTTTACCTTTCCACCACTTACGTCCTTCAAACCAGATATCTTTGAAAAAGTTTTGCGTTTTGAATACAACTGAATGATTCTGGTATTGAGGCAGAAGAACTTTATTCACTTTGTAACCCTTCAATTTGATCCACTTGCGTGAGCCTTTACCTTCAGCAGCATCAACCAGTGAGCCCAGGTCCAGTACATGTGCTTCCACGCCTGCATCCCACAAACGGGCATTGATGATATTGGAAGCCACGCCTGCCGATGGTAAAATCACATCTACCTTATGGCTGTTCTTCACGATTTCCGGAAACCATTCATCCATCCGGTAGAAGGCATTTTTACTGGGAATCTGAATATACACTTCCAGCGGTCCATATAATTTCTCTACTACATCTCTTGCGGTGCTGCCAATAAACATAATGCGTTTGCCACGTACAAATTCATCTAAAAATTTTGTCATCACTTCCGGTTTAAACACAGACAGGTAATGAAACAGAATCTGATTTTCATACACCGCACCTTCTTCTTTCGGGAAGTGTTTTAAAATATATTTTTCCAGATCGAAATTATCTATGTACGGTGCAAACAATCCATGGATCATGCCCGGTTCTACCGGATAATTAACGCCAACAGCCTTTAAATATAAGGGATCGTAAATCTCAAACGAATGAATCAATCCTCTTTCCAGCGCATCTGACACGTCGTGCTCCAGACAATCTTTTCCAACCATTGTATAGATCTCACCATCACCATAACGGGAAAAATACACCTTCTTATTTTTCCTTAGCAAATCTGTTAAATGTGCTAAACTTTCCGTGGTTGATTTTGATCGAAGAGACATATCCAAGACGAATGATTGATAGTTAATTGCTGCAAATGTACGAATTAATGCACGTACTGCATTAAAATCATTACGCTGATTTCAGGCCCAAATACTGTTTGATCTGTTCACTTGCTTTTGATTGCATGATACCTGAATAATAAAATACAATAAATCCATACAGTGGTAAATAAAAGATTCTGTACCTGCTAAAACTTCCGATGTTGGGTGCTGCCAGTAGCAGCAAGCCTCCGGCAAGCAGAATAAATAGCAGCACAATCCATGCTTTTACCGGTACTATTACCTTTCCAGTATAATATTTATAACAGGTAAGCACAAGCAAAAGAATAAATAGATACCCCTCTATCGCAGCGAACAAAGAACTTACATTATGAATTTGCCAGGGGAACGGACTGAAAAATGCATACACAATAGCCTTGGGAAAATTCAGGAAGATAGATGTCCAGCTTATATCCAGATCAAACGGAATACACGAATAAGCCTGTATGTATTTGGTGCAGGTAAGATGATTACTGATGTACACAACTTCCGGAAAATTCTTCCAGTGAAATGCCGGATGCAGATGACCTAGTCCGATACCTCCGAGTATTAACACTACTATTGAAATCAAAACAGAAAATTTTGACAAGCGTACATATGTAATGACATAATACATCATACTCACAAAGCAAAACAATGCAACGAGGTAATATTTAATATTCCATGCGATAAACATGCAGACTATAAACAGCAGGACTGATTGTATCTGTTCACCTTTTGTTTCAATGATGCTATGCAGCAGATAAAAAAGTAAAAACAGTATAGGCAATACCAGCGCTTCCTTTAGAATACCAACGGTCCAGAAGGTAAACGAAGGAATCAGGAGCACAAGTAGCCAGATTAAAAACGTATCTGCTTTTTTATGCAGGGAAAGAAAAGGCATAAAACAGATAGAGCCTATAAACGTAAGCCACATGCCGGTTAGATAATAGTTCTGTACTGACAACAAAAAGAAAGGTAATACGACTTTCAGAAAAAAGGTAACACGTATTTCTGTGTACAGATATTCTTTCAATCCTGCTGATATATGCAGTTCTGCATAATCACTCTTAAAGAATTCAATACAGTCTGCCGGATACTGCTTAAAACACACAGCTAACTCCTCCAGAGCATGATGATAAACAAAAGAGTCTGTGGCATTGTCATATAGAAAATAAAAAAACAATGATTGTATACCAAAGAATACAAAGCGATATCCCGACAATAAAAGGTATGATTTTCTTAAATCCGCTGGCATGCGGATCAATGAAAAATAATAGACCAAACCCAATAATGCGCTACTTAAGAGCAGCAGGAACAGATTCATTGCGTAGTATTGAATATCCAATACTACAAGATAAACATTTTTTATGAGTACAATACATCTTGTATAATTCCAGTGCTCCCTGACTATCAAATCCGGTTTCCATTTTCATTCCCAAGCTAGTCCACATACGTGTTACAGTATTATCCTCAGCCTTCAGCGAATCAATAAATTGAAATACTTCTTCCCATTTTTCTTCATGTTTATAATATCTAGCCTCTAAAGCTGCATATGGAACGCAGGCATTGATTAAAAACGTATTGATGAACGTATAACCAACATGCTTTGCAGCCGTTATGGAAGGCACACCAAAACGATAGTGAATCTGCCAATACGGAGAAACAGACTTCGAAAAAAATTGTTTAGCCTGCTGTACATTCCGGATTGAAACAAAAGCAGCAAACCATCCGGCATCTGAAAACAAAGCTGCAAGCTGTGCCAGACGCATAGTCGGAAAGTTTGAAGGCCTGGTGCGCAAAAATTTCCATTCTGAATACTCAACGACAGGTTCCACTGAAACTATTCTCCTGAGATAGGTAAATTCTTTTAGAAGCTGTGCAGCATAAGGATCTTGATGAGGAATATCTAACATTCCCGCCATGCCGAAGAAAAGTGCCTCCACCGATTTAGGTGCATAAGACAAACGATCGAGCTTATTGAAATCGATATTTGCAGCAATTCGTTCAAAGAGTGCATCATTCAATCCTGTTCCGAATGCTTTAAAGATGAAACGCGCTGCTGCTTTTTTCCAATCAGGCTGATCTTTCAGCAGTATGTAGCATTCATCGGTCTTGCGTTCCAGCCTTTCAACCAACACACGTTGCTTCATTTGTTCCACCACAATCGGTTTAACCTCCGGAAATAAAGATTCACAAGGTAAAGAAGCTTTGGATTCCATTAAATATAAGTACGACTGCAAATGATTTTCAGCAATCCGCTGTTTTAATTCCAATACAGGAATCATGGTTCCATCAGCACGGATAATATTTTCATCGGCTTCATAAACAACATGGAGAATCACCGATTCATAAGCCGGGTCTTGCGTGTGTTTATGCCTGTTCCAATCTGAAGAGCGAACATGAATTTCAATATCACCGCGCCATTCCATGGAGCCAATAATGAGATGTGCCAGGCTAAAATCAGGACCAGCATGTTTATTCAGTGTTCCGTTACGTTGAATAATGATCTGCTCTCCAGCAGTAGTCGTAAGGTCTTCAACAGAAAAAAGTAAATTCTGCCAAAGAACCCATAAAAGTTCTTCGCTTACCATAGCTAAAAAGTTTAATCATTTATTAAAAAAATCCCCTTACAATATTACATTAAATTTGTATATTCATAAAACAACTAACGCTATGAATCAATCCGTACTATTTCGTGTAACGCTTCTTCTTATATTTATTTTTCTTCTGGTTGTGGGGTTGATCTACGCCCGGGCGTTTTTATTTCCCGTAATTTTTTACGGCCAGATATATAATATATTTTTAAAAATATAAAAAAAAAAAA
>NZ_JBQCDF010000150.1:0-13407 GCF_051961495.1 Cytophaga sp.
GTCCATGGAGTTGTCGTCCAGGCAAGGAAGAAGGTATCGCCTTTAAAAGTTGCAATGTCAATTTTTGGATTAGACTTTACCTTGAACTGCGCAACAATGGTTGTATCCTTTACATCTTTATACGTGCCCGGCTGGTTCAGCTCGTGTGAGCTCAAACCTGTTCCTGCAGCCGGAGAGTATGGTTGTATGGTATAGCCTTTGTATAAAAGCTTTTTCTGGTGAAATTCTTTTAACAGGTGCCAGATCGATTCAATATAATTATTGTCGAATGTGATGTATGGCTTCTGCAGATCAACCCAATAGCCCATCTTCACAGTAAGGTCGTCCCACTGCGATTTGTATTTCATTACTGCCTCACGGCATTTCTGATTGTATTGCTCAACGGTGATTTTTTTACCGATATCTTCTTTGGTAATACCGAGTTCTTTTTCAACCTGTAATTCTACTGGTAAGCCGTGTGTGTCCCAACCACCTTTACGTTTCACCTGGAAACCCTGCATGGTTTTAAAACGGCAGAAAATATCTTTCACCGTACGGCCCATTACATGGTGTATACCAGGCGTACCGTTGGCTGAAGGCGGACCTTCATAAAACGTAAACGTTGGTTTGCCTGCCCTTGTATCTACTGATTTTTCAAAGATTTTTTTATCGTTCCAGAACTGCTGTATTTCTTTCCCTACTTCAGACAGCTCGGTTTTCTTTTCGCTATACTTCACGGTATTAGTCGTTTCTTGGTGTTTTAATTTCTAAGCGCTGAAGGTCGATTTCCATATCATCATCTTCAGTGTGTACCTTTTCGTGTTTATCCTTAATGATCGGATACAGGTTAATTTTTTCTCCTTTGCTGAATGTAAGCAGCAATGCCGGCAATACAATCAGGTTGGTAAACATGGCGAAGAACAAGGTTAATGATGTTAATACACCCAATGCAATTGTTCCGCCGAAATCAGAGAATGAGAATATCAGGAATCCGCAGAACAATACGATTGATGTATAGATCATACTCACACCTTCTTCCTCCAGTGATTTTACAACGGCCTGCATTACGCTGCCATGGTAGTGTTTCAGCTCCTGCTTGAATTTACTCAGGTAGTGGATTGTACTGTCGATTGAAATACCAAATGAAATACCAAAGATCAAAGCGGTACTTGGTTTCAATGGAATATTGAATAAGCCCATGATGCCGGCAGTCATGATAATAGGAATCATATTCGGGATTAAGGAAATCAGAATGATCTTCGGATTTGTAAAGATGAACGCCATCATCAATGAGATCAGTGCAAAGGCCCACACAAGCGATTCTGAAAGGTCATCGATCAGGTATTGATTTCCTTTTAAGAACAATAAGGTTGTACCGGTAATATGTACCTGCTGTGTGCTATCCGGGAAGATTTCTTTTGTTTTCGGACGTATATTGTTTTCAACCAACTCTTTCATTTTCTCTGTGCCGATATCGGCAACCTTACAGGTAAAGCGTACATAGCGGCCTGTAGAGTCAACAAACGAACGCATAAGCTTATCTTCTTTTGCATCATTCGTTTTCATGAAGGATGAAAGCGAAACCATCTCTTGCTTGCTTGGCACTTCATAGAAATCAGGTAAACCATTGTAATAAGCCTGGCGTGCACCCTTCACGATATTCAATACAGATAGCGGCGGTGAAACGTTGTTCAGTGATTTTAAGTAAGATTCCAGTTCATCCAGTTTTTTCATGTTTGATGGAATCCGGATACCTTTCTTCTTGCCAAGATCCACAACAATTTCCAGCGGCATTACACCTTTGAAATGCTGTTCGAAGAAAGCGAGGTCACTTTTAACACCACTGCTTTTCGGAAGATCATCCACCATGTATGAAACCACCTGAATGCGGTAGATCCCCACAATTGAAATAGCGATCAATAAAGCAGTCACAATATATACAACCGAACGGTAACGCAGCACTACATATTGCAGCATGTTGTTTACACGTCTCAGGAAGCGCAGGTCAAGGTGCTTCAGTTGTTTGTCATTCGGAGCTGGGAGGTAACACAACAAGGTTGGAATAACAACGAGTGAGATCACAAATGTTGCCGCACTGATCAAACCTGCAACCAAACCGAATTCTTTAATGATGATGATGTTGGTGAAGTATAACACAAGGAAACCGACAGCAGTATTCATGTTGGTCATGAAAGTCAGGAAGCCGATCTTTTGTACAATCCTGCTGATGGCTTTAATTTTATTGCCGTGTTTGCGATATTCCTGGTGGTATTTGTTATACATGTAAATACAGTTCGGAATCCCGATCACAATGATCAGTGCCGGTAGCATACCTGTCAGTAAGGTGATTTTATAACCCAGTAGTACGATTGTACCCATCGTCCATACAACAGTAACAATGATTACCAGGAAGGTGAAGAATACTGCGTATAAATTTCTAAAGAAGAAATACAGGATCAGTGAAGTAACAATGATGGAAAGAATCAGGAAGAACTTGAACTCCGCCTGTACGTCGCGCACCATGATGGTACGTACATATGGAAGCCCGGCAAAATGTGTTTCAACCGCAGTCTCTTCTTTAAATTTCGCTGCAAGGTTTAAAATGTTTGTTACAACTTTCTGACGGTTGTTGGAGTTCAGATACTTTGCATCAATGGAAACCGCAATCAATGCTGCATTGGTGTTTGGATTCACGATCAATCCTTTATAAAACAGCTGATCGTTTGCGAGCTGCAGCATATCATCCAGTTCCTGCTGTGTTGCCGGTTTATGCGTGAACACAGGCTTCACATCCAGCTTTGAATTGATAGTATCCTTTGTCAGCATTTTCACTGTCGGCAAAGAGATCGCATCGTTT
Organism: Cytophaga sp.; assembly: GCF_051961495.1. Classification (NCBI taxonomy): domain Bacteria; kingdom Pseudomonadati; phylum Bacteroidota; class Cytophagia; order Cytophagales; family Cytophagaceae; genus Cytophaga; species Cytophaga sp. Next base: position 2,837 of record NZ_JBQCDF010000150.1, read on the forward strand.
ACGCCTTCTACCTGCTGGATCGCATAACACAGGTCATAAAACTTATTGAAGTTTTCAAGTTTAAAAAGCTTGGCATCCTGCACACCAATAACCATGATGTTACCGTCTTCACCAAACATTTTATAAAACTCATTAAAATAAACCATGTCCGGGTCGTCCTGAGGAACAACCTTTAAAAAATCGTACGTGATTTCAATCTTGGAAGCCTTATACGCCATAAAGCCTGTGATTGAACCTGTTACAATTAATAATACTAATCGAAACTTAATTATAAAACTACCTAACTTTGCCCACATATTCTGCTTTTCAAATAAGGTGGCTAATTTAAGCAAATTTGCTGATATCTGTATTGAAAAAGAGTCAAGTATTTATTATTTAAATTATTGATAATCTGAATATTGTGATAAATGTAAGGATTTTGGCTTTCATGCAGGAAAACACATTATTCCCAATGGCTGCATCCATTCTGTTTCTGCAATCGTTAAGCAAACTTTAAATACTTGCGTTTCAAATACTTTAAACCGGAATCTGTACGTTACCTCCATAGTTTTATCGCCCCGTTTTTATGATACATATTGCAAGCCCCTGTGATGCCGATTGGCAAAAAATGCACCCTGAAGGCCAGGGAAAATTTTGTTCTTCCTGCGAAAAGGTTGTTGTCGACTTCAGTAAGATGAGTGATGCAGAAATTAAAAATTATTTCACTGCATATAAAGATCAAAAAACATGCGGACGGTTTTTAACGTCTCAAGTTGACAGGCCTTTACAAGTACCTGTAAAGACGGGTATCCGGACACGCTTCAATACCATTCCTGTTTTCCGCTCCGTTGCAATTGTATTGGCAAGTTCATTTCTATGGTTAAGCAGCTGTGTTAAAAAGCAAACAACGCTTGGAGAACCATCCGTACAGGATCCTGATTGCAATGAACAGATAATGGGGGATACAGTGGCTGTACCAATACCCGAAGATACGACTGCACTTGAGCCCGATAAAGATACCATTCAATTCCTGAAAGGAGAAGTTGCCGAGCCTCAGGAAATCTATATGGGCAAAGTGCGCATGACAGATACCATCAGCAGAAGAATCAAAAGAAGAAAATAATTAATGTGACTAGAATTGCAGCAGGTTCAGCTGCGTTACTTTTGTCTGCCACTTTTCAACGTGCATGTTAAAAATATTTCTGTACTTTTCGATGATGAGCCAGTGTCGCTGATAAAAGTCTTCATTCATTTCGTAATTGTATACATAATCGCGGAAAACAGCTTCAAAATTCAATACATTACCTACCAGATCCCTGTAATCCTTCAGCAAGTCGGTCTGGTAGGGATCTTCGAGTATTGGTTTGATTTCATTTTCATAAAATAACGATGCCGTATCGTTTATTGCCAGGCCTTTCTCCAGCCAGCAATTCAGTTTGCTATCATCTTCGTATTTAAAAAAGTCGGTCACGCATTTATTCGCAAACCAAGATGGAAAGACAATATTCGGACGAACGGGTTCATCGGTTGATTCATCAAAAAACTCCAGCTGCGATTGCTGTGCATGTGATGTATTGAACAGATACCATTCTGCATCCATAATCAAGTAAATAAGTTTGCGGGTTTTTATTTTCGCAAGCCATATTTTATAAGGCACCGGCCCGTTTGGAAAAAGCACAGGATCAATAGCCATCTTTGTGAGAATTCCCTTCTCTTCAACCAGTAACACCGGGGCCACATGATACACCCAATCAATCTTACCGGTAGGCGACAAACGGTTTTGATCAATGAACGAAATGATTCCGCTGCCGTGAGATGTATAAATGCCCGGAGTAAATGCCCAGATCTTCGCCAGGATAATGCCCTGCGATTCTGCCAGCAAAGAAATATAATGTGCAATGTTATGACAATTGGCCTGCTGATATCCGAAAGGAATCCCCGCATTCTGAATCTGTTCGAACAGAATGGATGCGGTATAGGTACTCACGATAGTAGCCTTGCCGTCTGTAAGCAGCGGATGTTTCTTATACGTTGAAATAATTACAGAAAGAAAATGTTGCTGCCGGATTGCAACAACAAGTGTTATTATAAAAATACATCATTCCCATCAAATAAAAGCCTTAATAAAGAAACTTTAACAAAGTATTAAATTTTAAGTTTGCATAATTTGTATGATAGCGTGATTAAATATAACTGAGAAAATATTTTTGTTATCTTTGAATAAGCATATTCAATTTTCTCCGCCCCAAAATTCATCAGCGAACTGTTAATTTTTATCAAATATGTTAAACATCCTGTGCAGTGATAAAGACGATTGGAAAGTGAAGTGTTCACAGCAGCATTTCGACCGTTCGTATTACAATTTTGTCTATGCTGATTTTGATAAGCTCCCGCGGATTAAGGTGTTTGACCTTGTTCTTCCGCTTTTTGAAAAAGACATTGTCACCTTAAATAAATATTATAACCGCTCAAATAATTTTTTAATTCCTTCAAATAAACTTGTGCGTTTCTGTAATGATAAAAGTGCCTTTAACAATTATTTAATTGCAAATGGTTTTAGCAGGTTTGTTCCTGAAATGCTGAATGAAACGAAAAGCTTTCCTTATATACTGAAGAAGAGTATCGATCAATGGGGCGAAAATTCATATATCATCGACTCTGCAGAAAAAGAACTGGAGTTGTTGCATTTTGTGAATGATCCGGCATATTTTAAACAGAAATACATCTCCGGTGAAGATGAATACACCACGCACTTTATTTTTGATAAGAATAAAATGGTCTATCATTTTACGTTGCACTTCAAATTTCCCAATACCTTATATATCAAAGGTTCGCAAAGCCCGGCCTTTACAACTGCGCAGATTAATCCTACCGAGACTTTATATGCTGATGTATTTGAACATATTCTCAGCGCTATTCAATTCAGTGGTGTGGGTTGTTTTAATTTTAAAGTTGTAAACGGAGTGCCCAAAATTTTTGAACTCAACCCTCGTATTGGCGGTTCATTGCCGTTGGATCTTGTTAATTTTCTTGATGCCTATAAAAAAACCTGTGAAAATATTGAAACGGAAAATGGCTGGCTGGCAAAAATCAGATCTGCTGTTCTCAAAAATTAGTCATTGTATTTTTTTCTTAACCGCTTCAAATTCATTCATTATATCTTTCACAATTTCTGCTGCAGATTTAATACTGCTTAACTGCGCGCTCACCTGCCCGATCTCCAGTTCTCCTTCGTTGAGATCTCCTTCAAAGATGCCTTTCTTCGAACGGCCTTTGCTAAGTATAGTCTTTAATTCTTCTGCCGAAGCGCAGGCTGCTTCGGCCTGTTGCACCTGTTCGTAAAATGCATTTTTGATCAGGCGTACCGGCGTAAGTTTTTTCAGGGTCAGAATAGTATCACCTTCGGTTGTTTCAATCACACGCTTTTTAAACAGTTCATGCGCGGAAGATTCGGCACTTACTGCAAAAGCGGAACCTACCTGTACACCTGATGCTCCCAAAGCAAAGGCCGCGAGCATTGCTCTTCCCGAACCAATGCCGCCGGCTGCAATAACGGGAATGTTCACAGCTGCTGCCACAGCAGGTATTAAACACATCGTTGTGGTTTCTTCGCGACCATTGTGCCCACCTGCTTCGAAGCCTTCTGCAACAACGGCATCAACACCTGCCTGCTGTGCTTTTAGCGCGAACTTCGTACTTGATACAACATGCACGACTGTCATGCCTGCTGCTTTTAATTTCGAAGTATAGGTAACAGGATTACCCGCAGAAGTAAAAACGATTCTGATCTTTTCATCCAGCAACACCTGTATTTGTTGATCGATATGCGTATACAGCAAAGGCAGATTTACCCCAAAGGGTTTATCGGTAGCGGCCTTGCATTTTTGGATATGCTCGCGCAACAAATCAGCAGACATGGAGCCTGCGCCAATCAAACCCAGTCCACCGGCATTGCTCACCGCTGCTGCCAGACGCCAGCCACTGCACCAGACCATGCCGGCCTGTATAATGGGATATTGAGTGTTGAAGAGTTGTGTAATCGTGGTTTGCATAGGTCGGTCAAATTCCAAATAACAAAATACAAATAACAAATGGAGCGGACAAGTGGTTGATGAAATGTCCGTGTAAGATCAAACCTATAAGGTTTTGAGAATTATAACATCGTCTGTTACCATTGCCACCTCTATTATTTTGAGAACTGAACTTATGATTTGCAAACCTTATAGGTTTCGTTTGTGATTACTTCCCCCTTACAAACACTTCGTCATTATCTCGTCGATGTATTCCCTCGTATTGGACAAGCGCGGCACTTTGTGCTGCCCGCCCAGCTTGCCTTTCAGCTTAAGCCATTTATAAAAAGTGCCCTCCGGTACAAAGTGTACTTTCGGTAACAGCAGTGCCATGTCTTTGTGGCGTTTTGCTTCGTAATCTGAATTCAGCTCTTTTAAAAACTGATCCAGAAACCGGGCAAACTGGTCTTTATCTGCAGGCTCTGTTTCAAATTCAATGATCCACTCATGGCCGCCTTTGTTTACATCATTAAAGTAAACCGGACCAGCCGTAAAGTTCGCAAGTACCGCATTCGTCTGTTCACAAGCCTTTGCAACAGCCATCTCTGCATTCTCTACCATCAGCTCTTCGCCGAATACATTGATGTAATGTTTGGTGCGCCCCGTAATTTTTATTCTGTATGGGGCAATGGATGTGAAACGGATCACATCACCTACGTTATATCGCCACAGGCCGCTGTTGGTAGAAATTACCAACGCATAGGCTTCGTTCAGCTGCACCTGGTCGAGTGTGATTGTCTGCGGGAATGGTTCATCAATCTCATCAATCGGAATGAATTCATAATAAATCCCGTGATCCAGATAAAGCAGCAAATCGTCTCTGCTCAAATCATCCTGCACAGCAAAGAATCCTTCGGATGCATTGTATGTTTCCATGTAATGCACATCTGAAGACGGAAAGAACTTCTGAAAGATGGATCTATACGGGTGAAAAGATACTGCGCCGTGAAAGAAGCATTCGAAATGTGGCCAGATCTCCAGCATGTTTTCCTTACCGCTTTTCTCCAGCATATATTCCAGCAGCAACACGGTCCAGGTTGGTACACCGGATAAATTCGTTACACGTTCCCGCAAACATTCTTCCGCAAGCTTTTCAATCTTCGCTTCCCATTCATTCATCAAAGCTGTTTTGATGGAAGGTGTACGTGCATATTGTGCCCAACCAGGCAGATTCGTCATGATTACAGCAGAGATATCTCCGATCTGTGAATCGGATCGGAATGGATTCGGAATGCAGGAGCCGCCGACTGCCAATGCTTTTCCCTGAAACAATTTACTTTCAGGAACATTGTTGAAATACATGGTCAGCAGATCCATGCCGCCTTTATAATGGCAATCCTTTAACGATTCTTTTGAAACAGGAATGAATTTGCTTTTGGCATTGGTTGTGCCCGAAGATTTGGAGAACCAGTGAATATCAGAATGCCACAAGACCTGCTGCTCGCCTTTTAAACAGCGCTCAATCCAGGGATAAAAATTTTCATAGGTAGAAACCGGTACGTTTTCTGCAAACTGTTTTATCGATCTGATATTTTTGTAATCATACTCTTTGCCCCACACCGTTGAGGATGCCTGCTGCAACAGCTGTTTCAGCAATGCCTCTTGTGTCTCAACAGGATGTTCCATAAACCCACGGATGTTTGCCATCCGTTGTTTCATGAATTGTTTGATTACAAAATTAAAAGCAGGAACCATTCAGATTGTAAAATACTATAATAATACTTTTCTGCGGAACTGAAAATGTTGCCCCAGATATACGCGTCGCACGGTTTCATCTTCGGCCAGTTCTTCTGCCGTGCCCGAACGTAAAATCTTTCCTTCAAACAACAGATACGCCCTGTCTGTAATGGAAAGTGTTTCGTTTACGTTGTGATCGGTTATCAAAATGCCGATGTTTTTATTTTTCAGTCTTGCCACAATGGTTTGTATCTCTTCTACAGCAATCGGGTCAACACCTGCAAAGGGTTCATCCAGTAACACAAACTTCGGATCCACTGCCAGTGCACGCGCAATCTCGGTTCTTCTGCGTTCGCCGCCCGACAATACCTTGCCTAAATTTTTACGCACATGCGTCAATGAAAATTCTTCCATCAACGATTCTACCTTTTCTTTTTGCTGTGCCTTTGGCATGTCAGTCATTTCAAGCACTGAACCGATATTGTCTTCAACACTCAACTCCCTGAATACGGATGCCTCCTGTGCCAGGTAACCCAGGCCTTTGCGCGCCCGCTGGTACATCGGCAAGTCAGTAATGTCTTCATCATCCAGATATACTCTGCCTGTGTTTGGTTTCACCAAACCTACGATCATATAGAAGCTTGTTGTTTTACCCGCTCCGTTCGGACCAAGCAAACCTACAATTTCACCTTGCTTCACATTCACCGATACGTCGTTTACAACCAAACGGCTTTTATATTTTTTAATCAGATTGTCTGCTCCAAGTATCATACGTTAGTTTTTTCTGTCTGAGATAAATTGAATATCACGCACCAGTAACTGAATTGTTTTCTTACCATTGAATTCATTCTCTTCCAGAGAATAGCAAATGTCAAATGGTTCCCTGTTTTTTATGCGATCGTAAAACGCATGCATTTGCCAGCCTATTGCAGGGTAAGTTACAGAATCTTGCTGACGAATGTTCAATTTAAGGTGCTTGTCTTTTAAGATTCTGCCTGTTCCGTCATCAAAAACATTACGTGAAACAAAGATCGGCTGCATGTTTTGCGGACCAAAAGGCCCCATTTGCTTCACGATATTTAAAAATTTTGCATCAATTTGATTCAAAGGCAATTCAAGGTCAATGGAAATCATCGGGATCAATTGCTCTTTTTGAATGGTCGACGAAACCACTTCTTCAAACTTAATCCGGAATGCTTCAATGTTTTTTTCTTCCATGGTTAAGCCCGCTGCATATTTATGTCCGCCGAACTGAATCAATAAATCCGAACATTTATCGATGGCTTCGTACAGATCATAATCCGGTACGGAACGTGCCGAACCGGCAACTTTACCATTCGACTGTGTCAGGATAATCGTTGGGCGATGATATTGTTCAATGCATCTTGATGCAACAATGCCAATCACGCCCTTATGCCAGTCTTCTTTATACAAGACTGTTGAACACGCTGTCTCAGCATGCACACTGCTGCGGATCATTTCGATCGCTTCGCCGGTAATCGTCTCATCAAATTCTTTACGTACAAGATTATGATCATTGATATTCTCAGCAAAATTTGCGGCTTCTGTTTTATTCGTAGCCAGCAGTAATTCTACAGCTGCGAATGCATGGTCTATACGACCGGCAGCATTGATGCGCGGACCAATCGTAAACACAATGGTATTCACATCGATATTTTTCTTCAAACCTGCTACATCAATAATTGCCTGAATACCTGGCCGCGGTGCTTCATTTAATTTACGGATGCCGTAATAGGTGAAGATCCTGTTCTCGCCCGTGATCGGCACAATATCCGAACAGATACTAACGGCCAATAAATCCATCTGCTCAAACAACAACTCCGTTGAATAACCAGCATAGCTGCATAACGCCTGCAGTAATTTAAAGCCAACGCCGCAGCCCGAAAGTTCTTTATATGGGTACGGACAAGCCGGCTGCTTGGGATCTAATATAGCCGCAGCTTCAGGCAACACGTCACCCGGATTATGGTGATCGCAGATGATAAAATCGATGCCGTATGAAGCAGCCAGCGCAACCATTTCCACCGAACGGATACCGCAATCAAGACTGATGATCAACCCCGCTTTGGTATCGCGCGCATACTCGACGCCTGCTTTCGATACACCATATCCTTCTTTGTAACGATCCGGGATATAGTATTCAATATTGGTATAATACTTCTGAAGGAATCCATAAAAAACAGCTACTGATGTTGTTCCGTCTACATCATAATCGCCATAGATCAGGATGCGTTCATTCGCAGCAAATGCCCGCATGATACGGGCAACAGCTTTGTCCATGTCGCGCATCAAAAAAGGATCATGCAATTCAGATAATAACGGTCTGAAAAATGACTTCGCCTCATCAAACGTCTGGATACCGCGCTGCACAAGCATAGCAGCAATGTATGGATTAACATTTAATGCCTGGGTAAGCGCTGCAGCCTTTTCAGTATCCGGAATTTTTTTTTCGATCCAGCGTTTTATTTGTGTAATCAATGTGTTTTATGCTTAATGCGAAAGACTTAAAGCCTAATGCTTGGATTCAATATTTATTTCTTCGAAACCCTCCAAGGGTTTAAAATCCCTGGAGGGTTAAGTTTGTAATTTGATTTTTGTTTTTTGGAATTTAGCAAAGCCTCTACTCTTCCAGCAGCAGCTCATCATCGTTGTCCAGTTCCAGCGCTTTGATCTCGCCTACGGCGTTACCGGCTATGCCGCGAATGGAGCCGTACATGCCAACCGTGCTTTCAATTACTTTGTCAATTTGCTTTTCGCGCTCTTTCCAGATTTTATTCATGGCAATCTTTTCCTTATGCAGAGCAGACTGCATGCTTGAGAATGCTTCCACAATTGCTTCTACCTGCTGGCGGAATTCATGCCCGGTTAAATACGAATACAGCATCTGCATTTTTTCACCTCTGTTCTCTTCCGCGCCTTTGGCTTCTGTTACTTTGATCAATCCATCGCGCAGTACATGCGACAAGCCTTTGATCTGTTCAAACGTACAGATCCAGATGCCATCTTTTATGCCAAAGGTGGTCATTTCCTTCGGCATGACACTGGTTACTAACACAGCCAGACTTGCTTTCTGGCTGCGCAGATCACTTTTCAATTTATCGATCCAGCCTTCACTGAATGCTTTGGTGTTTTTTGCTTCATAAATAATGGTACCGCAATCCCGTCCCTGGTTGTTCCGCACCGTTTGAATAATATCTGCGCCGCGTACTCCTTTACCTACTTCTTCAATCAGGTCAAATGGAAAAGCTGTCTTCAGCAGATCTTCCAGAAATAATTCCTGTGCTTCGCCCTGTAATTGCATGGAACCTTGTTCAGCCTTACGTTTCATTTCATCAATCTGCCTGCGGAGCTGATCCAGCTGCGCATCTTTCTCCCTGTTTTTTGCAAGGTTTTGTTCGTCGGCCTGCTTCTGAATTTCTTCAGCCATTGTCTTTTTCTGTTCCAGTAGCTGTTTCTCAAAGTTCAGCTTCATGTCCTGCTCCACATCTTTCAGCTTTTGTTCTGCACGCATCAGCTCCACCTCTTTGATCTTCAGTTCCTGGTTTTCCTTGTTCTTTTTCTCTAAATCTGCGCGCATGCTTTCAAGCATAGTAGCATTTTCCTTCGCCACCTGCTCGTTGATCTGGTCGCTCAATTGCTTGCGCAGCTGCTGTTCCAGAATACTTTTTTCCCTGGCCATGTTTGCTTTCATGGTTTCTTCCATCTGTGCTTTTTCAGCCACAAGATTTTTCTGCAGGTTCCGCAGTTTCAGTTCAGCTTCATCCAATTGCTTTTTACGTTCATCCGCATCTTTCTGCACACGAACCATTACTTCGGCTTCAATTTGTTTGGCCAAGGCTTGCTCAGCATGAAAATGATGGCCGCAATTCGGACAGGTGATTTGGTTAATGCTACTCATAATTAAATTGGAGAATGGATTATTAAAAATACAAAAAAGTTTAGAGAGAAACAGCCTTGATTTCTTTCAAAGTATTCGTAAAAAACAAAGGCAACAGGTATCTGTTGCCTTTGCTAAAAATAGCATTTGTATCGTTTACAATGTGCCTTCCAGCGCATCTTTTAATTCAACACGCTGACCATCTTTGTATGCAACAACCCAGGCATCGCTTACACCCATTTCACGTAAATATTTTTTGAAGTTATCTGCCTCCCAGTACGTAGGAAATGAACCTAAGGTATATTTCTTTGTACCATCAGCATCTACTTCACCGCTGAAGTTTTTATTATTATCAAAATATTTACTCAGGTCTTTATTTTTAAAAGCACCAATCTGTACTTTGTACACAACACCTTTAGCAGCCATCGTATTTGCCGGAGCCTGCGTTGCCGCTTCCTGTTTTCTTGCTTCCTGTGCCGCTTGTGCTTCTTTTAGTTTTGTATTCAAATCCGATACCTGAGCTTTCAATACATCATTTTCCTGTTTCAGCTTTAAGTTGGCCGCTTCAAGAGCACTCTTTTCTTCAACCAGCTGCTTGTATGTAGCAGGTGTTAACGATTTGATTTTATGCGCCCATTCTTTCTCTTCTTCTTTCGTCATTTGTGCAAACGATGAAGCAACTATGGCCATGATCAACGCAACTGATAAAAATATTTTTTTCATAAGGATGTCTGATAATTGTATGGTGTAAATTAAAATTTTTATTTGATAAAGAAAAGCCTTTTACTGCATGGAAAAGCAGGTGTCTGCGGCTGAAATCATTATAACGGTTGTTTACGCAGACCAGTGCTGCTTTGTTGAATAAAAAACGGCACTATTAATCAATCACTTACAGCGGCTCGATTCTTTAAATCATCAGCTTCGGATCCACCCAGGCATCAAACTCC
>NZ_JBQCDF010000151.1:0-7926 GCF_051961495.1 Cytophaga sp.
CGATGATGATGCCGCCGGTCTCACTCGCATGCTTGTGCAGGTTGGCGTAGATGCCGCCTTTGGCAAGGAGTTCTTCGTGCGTGCCCTGTTCTTTGATCTCGCCTTTGTCGAGCACCAGGATCAGGTCTGCATGGCGGATCGTGCTTAAACGGTGGGCAATCACAATGGAAGTCCGCTCTTTCATCAGGTTGTTCAGGGCTTCCTGCACCAGTTTTTCCGATTCGTTGTCGAGCGCTGAAGTCGCTTCATCGAGGATCAGGATATCCGGATTCTTCAATACAGCGCGGGCGATACTCAAACGTTGACGCTGCCCGCCGGAGAGCTTGGAGCCGCGCTCGCCGATAGAGGTCTGGTAACCGTTTTCGGTGCTGCTGATGAAATCATGCGCATTGGCTATGCGTGCGGCACGCTCCACATCTGCCTGTGTAATGTTCGGTAAACCGAAGGCAATGTTGTTGAAAATCGTATCGTTGAACAGAATCGATTCCTGCGTTACGATCCCGATGTGCGAACGCAGCGAATGCAGATCGAATTCTTTGATGTTCACACCGTCAATTTCCACGGCACCTACCGCAGGGTCATAGAATCTCGGGATCAGGTCTACCAGTGTTGATTTACCGCCGCCGCTTGGTCCTACCAGCGCGATCAGTTTTCCTTTTGGAATTTCGATCGAAATATTTTTCAGCACCACATGGTCGTCGTATTTGAAACCGATGTTCTTTAATTCAATGGAACGGTTGAACGAAGTAAGTGTTTTCGGATTGGCAGGATCCTGTACTTTAATATCAGCATCCAGAATTTCAAACAAACGGTTCCCAGCGGAGATCCCTGTCTGGATCGAGGTTACAGAAGATGCAATGCCTTTCAGCGGTTCAAGGATTTTGTAGAAACCGATGATGACCATGAAGAAGGTGCTCGCCTGCAGTTCGCCGTTGAATACCAGGTTCCCGCCAATGTATAAGATGATGGCAACAATAGTCACGCCCATAGTCTCTGTAATCGGAGAGGCAAGCTCTCGTTTATACCCGATGGAGCGGGAAACTTTTGCGTAATGTTTTCCCTGGTTGCTGAAACGCGTGAAGATGAAACGCTCTGCTACGAAGCCTTTGATGATGCGGATTCCGCTGATGGCTTCGTCGATCAGGGACAGGATATGACCGGATGACTGCTGACTTTCCAGCGATTCCTTCTTTAATTTTTTACTGATGATGGAAATCCCGATACCGGCAATCGGCAGGATGGATAAAGTCAGTACCATCAGTTGCCATTGAATGGCAAACATCGTGGTGAACCAGATGATCAGCGTGAATGGATCGCGAAAGAATACCTGCAGCGCGCCAATGATGGAGTTTTCGATCTCGGCAAGGTCATTCGTCATACGCGACATTAAATCACCTTTGCGTTGGTTCGAGAAAAAACCTACATCCATGCGCACAATTTTATTGAACAGGCTTTCACGCATGTTGTAAATAACTGTGGTACGCAGACGGATGTTCACCATCAAGGCCAGGTATTTGAATACGTTCGTTAAGAGATTGCTGACGATCAGAAACGCTGCAATGAAAATCAGTGTCGTGCTTTTACCATAGTTCTGGATCAGCCATGCCGTGAAGTAATCCAGCGCACCTTTAAAGTATTCGACCGTGAATGCAGGCTCCGGATAGATGATCTCATCCAGCGATTTCGTTGCATCGAATAACAGATCAAGAATCGGCAGGATGAACGCGATGTTGATCAATCCGAAGAAAGTCGAAATCAATGTCAGGAAGAAATACGGAACCGTAAATCGTGGGTAAGGTTTTGCAAAAGCAAGTAAACGGAAGAAGGTTTTCATTTATAGAATATAGGGAATTAGAATTCGTAATTTCTGGGTTGGATATTCAGCCTGACACCGCAGGAGATGTAATTGGTGTCAAGGTTTTTCGATACCAGCTCGCTGGTTTGTTTACGGTATATATAAGTCAAATCTACGAATAAATTATGACGAAGCTGGTACGATGCCTGCAGACTCAGAAACAAAATATTTGTCTTGATGCCTTGTGCAATGGTGTTGCCATAGGTATTTGCTTCAGCAATAGGTGTGTAGTTTTTGTTGATGTTGCCACCATTATTGCTCACGGCAGTATTGGTGGTTTTGGTACTATCATCACCAAAGATGGTGTAGAACATTTTTCCCTGCAGCATCAAGCGTGGTAAAGGCTGGTAGCGGGCAATACCGATCAGCTCAACAAAGTTGGCGCCCATCGGGTGCGCAAGCGGCTGGTTAAAGTTTGTGTAACTGGTATAGTAATTCGCATGCTGGTACATATACGGACGCACAATGTTTGTCTCGGCCTGCAGATCCAGATTTTTAATGCCCAATGCGTTGAAGTATTTCATGCCCAGCTGCAGCGCCTGTTTGTTGCCCCACCAGCCGCTGTGGCTTTTCACTTCCTGGAAAACCAGTTCATCAATTACAAACTGTCCATAGAAAGAAAAATGTTTCAGGAAATTGTATTTGAAATCAAGCCCCAGCAGGGAGTTGTCGCTGCTGCCGTTGGCTTGTTCAATGGAGCGGTAGAAGATCACCGGGTTCAGGTATGAAACATCATACGTTCCGTTTTTGGTTGAATCGGCTCTGCCGAAGATGATGGATTCAAACAAACCGATATTTAAATTCTTACCGATGTTAACGGATAAATGATGGAAGGCGGAATATTTTTTCGGATACAATACATCCGCACCACCGGTAGACATATTCATCTGCGTAAAAATATTCTGGTAGTGAATTTTCCAGATGTGTGTATTCAGTTTCAGGAAGGTATAAGGCGCGCCTGCATCAGATAATACCAGCGAGCGGTAGCCGTTGCCGATGAAGTTCTTATCGTAACCGAATTGCAGGTCGATGTATTTTTTTACCAGTTCAAAGGTGATGTAACCGCGGCCGGTAATAAAATCATAGCCGTTGGTTTTGAATGTTTTGGCAAAGGCTTCGTAGGGAACAATGGGGTTGACAGAATTCTCGGGCGTATAATAATCGATCTTTTGGTTCACGTAGTTTGGAAAAGCGCCCTGGTTGTCCGCGAAAAAGGTATAAAAACCGATCCGCTTCGCGATCCGGCCGCGCATTTCTATACCGCGGGTGTTCATAAAGGTATAATTGCGTTGGGTGTTTCCGGCTCCGTTTCCGCCCATAAAATACATTACGGGATTGATGTGCAGGTCAAAATCCTTCACATTGACCGAATAGGCATCGGCCTGTTTGGCATAAAATGCTTTTAAAAACGGCTTTTTTGAGTTGGCAATTTCTGCATTCGACCATTCCCAGGAGTCGATCCTGAAATAATTCAGGTTGAAGCTATCGGCTTTGGTTTGTTTCACCGATTGAGGCAGGGAATCAATAAATTTTACTGTTTGTTCTCTGTTATAGGGCTTTACGCTGCTGTGTATAGCCGGGTCGATCCGTCCGCTCAATACCTCATATCGGTCTGTCAGCTGATAGGCGCCGGTATTTAAAGGAATATAGGTGCTTTGTGCATTCGAAAAGCGCTGCAGAAGAACGGTCAGGATACTTAAAAAAGTAAGTCTATAAATCATTATATGAGATGATTGGGTCTGCAAATATAGTTCATTATTTCATTGTTATTAAATTCGCTTTTACCTGAAAGCAATTTATTATTCGTTCGTATTTATAAGCATTTGGGCTTATATTTGTGCCATGTTTGAAAAGATCACACATTATATCATTGTCATTCTTTCAAGCGGATTTAAATTCGCGCTGGGTCCGGTTATGGGCAAAGTCTTTGCCATGTCCAACCTGGAGATCATCATCCTGATGATTATCGGAATGATGTTGACTGTTACGTTGTTGACGACTTTGGTGGGTGATTTATTTTATGGTTTTTTAAAAAGAACGCTTTTCAGAAACAGAAAAATATTTTCTCCCAAGACCAGAAATATTGTACGGGTATGGAATAAAAGAGGTTTGATTGGCATTGCCTTTCTGACACCTGTTTTGTTTTCACCGGTTGGCGGGGCCTTGATCGCGATTTCCTTCGGAGAAGATAAAAAGAAAATCATCCTGTACATGTTTCTGAGCGCCTGTATCTGGGCGCCAATAACAGTATTGTTCATGGATCAGCTGATTCATCTGGCAGTATCTGTCATACATCACAAACAATAATATTCAATTCAGTGTATCATCAGATGTTAGAAACACCTTCACAGCTTTCGGAATTCGGAATCATCTTACTGTTTATCATTACCGGTATTGTATTTGTACTGATCGGTGTGGGTGTTGCTGCGTTGCTGCGCCCGAACCGTCCAAACATTGAAAAGCTGATGGTGTATGAATGCGGCGAAGATGCCGTAGGCAAGGCCTGGGTAAACATGAACGCACGTTATTATCTGACAGCGCTGATCTTTGTATTGTTTGAAGTAGAAGTCATTTACCTGTTTCCGGTAAGCACGGTTTACGGAGATGCGAAGCTGGATGCCTTATCAAACGGCAGCTGGACGATCTTCTCTTTCGTTGAAATATTCATCTTCATCGGACTGCTGTTTGTTGGCCTGGTGTATGTATGGAGAAAAGGTTACCTGGACTGGAACAAACCGGAAGTACAACCTGAAGTGTTTGTATCAAAGGTGCCGAAGGATTTGTACGAAGCGGTTAATAAAAAGTATTAAAAGAGAATCGAAACCTATAAGGTTTTTAAAAACCTTATAGGTTTGATAAAAGGAAATAAGTCTCTTCAACAAAGAACTCTCCAAGGGTTTTTAACCCTTGGAGAGTTGGTTAGAGAAAAATGTCTCTTGAACAAAACGAAACTTATATGGTTATAAAAGCCTTATAGGTTTGATAAAAGAAGTATTCATGAGTTTACTCGATCATAAATTCGGACAAGGCGGTATTGTCGTTTCTCAAATGGAGGATGTACTCAATTGGGCCCGGCTGTCTTCCCAGTTCCCCATGAGTTTTGGTATTGCCTGCTGTGCCATAGAGATGATGCAGACATTCACATCGGGCTATGATCTGGATCGCTTCGGAATCATTCCAAGACCAAGCCCGCGCCAGTCAGATGTGATGATTGTTGCCGGTACAGTAACATTCAAGATGGCGGATCGCATCCGCCGTTTGTATGAACAGATGCCGGAGCCACGTTATGTAATTTCCATGGGTTCCTGCTCCAATTGCGGCGGCCCCTATTGGGAACATGGCTACCACGTAGTGAAAGGTGTTGACCGCGTGGTGCCGGTGGATATTTATGTGCCGGGGTGTCCGCCGCGACCTGAAGCTCTCATAGGCGGCTTCCTGAAATTACAGGAGAAGATCAGAAAAGAAACACTGGTTGCACCGAAAGCCGTTGAGCGCTTTCTGGCTAATCATACCGCAGAACAGATACAGGCATGAGTTATACCTTTCAGGAAATAAAAGAAGCAATTCAGGCACAATTCGGCAACGGGGTTGTTGTGTCTGAAAATACTGCTTTACAGCAGCCGCAGCTTACGCTTACAAAAGAATCGGTAAAGGATGTATGTTTATTCCTGCGCGACGACGCACGTTTCTTTTTCGATCAGCTGTCGTGCCTTACTGCGCTGGATAATGGTCCGGCAAAAAATACACTCGAAGTCATTTATCATATCTATTCCATTCCCTTCAATCTGTCTTTCATTGTAAAGGTTGAAACAGAACGCGGCAATGGAAAAGAGCAGCTGCCTGAAGTCCCTTCCGTTACAGGTGTGTGGCGCACGGCCGACTGGCATGAGCGCGAAGCATTTGATATGTATGGAATAAAGTTCTCAGGACATCCGGATCTGCGGAGAATCTTATTGCCTGCTGATTGGGAAGGCTATCCGCTGCGCAAGGATTATACAGAACAGGAATATTATCACGGCATTAAAGTAGCTTATTAACGTGTCTGCAAAATCACTCAGTTATTCATATAATCCCCTGGATCTCGAAGCTTCGGAGCCGCTTGTATTTCATACAACCAATCTGAAACGCGGCGAGGTCATTATCAATATGGGTCCGCAGCACCCGTCAACACACGGCGTACTGCGTCTGGAGATCCTGACCGATGGTGAGATCGTTAAGGATGTAGTGCCGCATATGGGCTATCTGCACCGCTGTTTTGAAAAGCATGCGGAGAATCTGCCATACAATCAGGTAATCCCTTTTGTAGACCGCCTGGATTACATGGCGGCCATGAACTCGGAACATGCCTATGCCATGGGGATAGAGCGCATGCTGGGAATTGATAAAGATATCCCTGCTCGTGTGGAATACATTCGCGTACTGGTTGCTGAACTGAATCGTATTTCCTCGCACTTCGTGGCGATCGGCACTTACGGCCTGGATATCGGTGCATTCACACCATTCCTGTGGGTAATGCGTGACCGGGAACATATCAACCGTTTGCTCGAATGGCTGAGCGGCGCGCGTATGCTGTACAACTACATATGGATCGGCGGTTTGTTTTACGACCTGCCGGTTGGCTATGAAGACCGCTGCAAAGAGTTTATCAATTACTTAAAGCCGAAGCTGGTAGAGCTGCAGAAGGTCATTGTAGATAATAAAATTTTTATTGAACGTACAGCAAATGTAGGTGTACTGCCGCTTGATCTGGCGATCAACTATGGTGTAACCGGACCGATGCTGCGTGCTTCGGGTTTGAAGTTTGACTTGCGTAAAGTAGACGCGTATTCCGTATATCCGGAACTGGATTTCGATATTCCTGTAGGTACCGGTGAAATGGGTACTACAGGTGATTGCTGGGATCGTACGCAGGTGCGTGTAAAGGAATGTTTTGAATCTGTCCGCATCATTGAACAGTGTCTGGAAAAACTGATGGGTGAACACAAGCGCACACGCGAGTTTGATCCGCAGGCATTGGTGCCGAAAAAGATCCGTCCGAAGGCAATGGATTTTTATGTACGTGCAGAAAATCCAAAGGGAGAACTGGGTTTCTTCTTCCGCACAACAGGTAATACAGATATACCATTGCGTTGTAAGGTTCGCTCACCGTGTTTTGTAAATCTTTCTGTGCTGCAGGCTGTATCAAAAAATGTAATGATCGCGGATCTTGTTGCAATATTGGGTTCCTTTGATATTGTAATGGGTGAAATTGACCGCTAAGAATACTTATTGAATATGAAATACAATTTTATTTTATTCCTTGGATTTACGGTATTGCTGTTCTCGTGTTCTGAAAAAACAACCACGGAAGAAACAGCTGTAAAGAAAGAAATTGAAACCCCATTTGTTCCGGAACCACGGCTGAAGACAGACTTTCCGGATCGTGTATACAAATTCAGAGTGATGCCGGAT
Source organism: Cytophaga sp. (assembly GCF_051961495.1). NCBI lineage: Bacteria > Pseudomonadati > Bacteroidota > Cytophagia > Cytophagales > Cytophagaceae > Cytophaga > Cytophaga sp. The sequence goes on from NZ_JBQCDF010000151.1 coordinate 7,307, forward strand.
TCTACCATTGAACAGCAGGTGATCAAATACGAAGCTTTTGCAGCCCTGTTTATTGAGTATTCCGGAATCTATAAAAATGAACACCGGTATATGCCGGAAGATCAGGAAAACAATGTGGAAGCTTATGCAGTATTAAGAGATGAGTTGGTTGCCATAAAAAATAAGCTTCAGAAAAATATTGCAAAAGTAAATAAGGATCAGGAAAAGCGACTGGACGCAGCAGATGCCAGAATGAATGCCATCCTGCCAAATGTATATAAGGAAGACGCTGAGAAGAAATAATTTTCAGTTACATTCCTTTAAATGAATCTATTGTTTTGAATAAATAACAACTGTTAATTTTATTGGGTTGGATATTCCACCCAAACTGGTTAGCTTTGATAAGATGAAAAAAATATTTGCCATAGTACTCGTAATGCTTATCCTGCTTCAGTGCAGCATAAAGTTTATGTATGTGGCCTATTACAACATCAATAAAGAGTACATCGCGAAAGAACTTTGTATCAATAAAGCGAAGCCTGCTTCTACCTGTAAAGGGAAATGTTATTTATCAAAAAAAATGAAGGAGCAGGAAAAACAGGAGCAGACAATTCCTTCCGTTGTAAAAGGCCTGGAAGAAG
>NZ_JBQCDF010000152.1:0-17765 GCF_051961495.1 Cytophaga sp.
TGTTACAACCAGCGGATTCGTTGTTGAACCGTTCGACCAGGTATAGGTACCACCGGTAAAGCCAGTTGTAGCAGCCGTTAAGCTTACCGAACCGCCATCACAGAAGGTCAACGGACCGCCCGCTGTAACCGTCGGCTGCGGTGGGATCGGATTCACTGTAAATACAAACCCTGCCATGTTTTGTGCAGAACAATCTGCAGGTTTAATCGTGTTTGCTACAACAACAAAATAGGTTGCAGCATCTGAAACAGTTAATGTATTTACATTTGTATTGGTAATTACCAGGTTGGCACTTACGACACTATTCTTATACCAACTATATGTGTACGTATCCCCTGCTTTCAAGCCTGTAGCATTTGCTGTTAATACCGTTGATGATCCCGCGCATACATTATTTACAGGAGCTGTTATTGTTACAGATGTTGGAGCCACACACAAGGGCGTGCACAGCTTCCTTTCACTGCTACAGTTACAGTCTGCAACTGCCTGCCCTAATTGGGCTGCTGTAGCGGCAGGTCCGCAATATTTTATTTTGGAAGAACTCGACAATGGTGCATTCCATGAACCTACAGAAGCCACTTTAAATAAAGCACATTGCCCTGCAAGAATACTATCACCGCTGAATAAATTCGGAGCATTCGTTGTTTCCAATGCACCGGTTGCAATAATTTGAGAACCTTCATTCGGATAAATCGGACCTGCAGTAGCATTTACGGTAATGGTTGCAGCAGTGATCACACCTGCATTATACAATTTACCGCTGTTGATGATAAATTTTCCGCCGATCGTGATCGTAGATTCCCCACAGAAATTGGTAAGCGCATTGTTCCCGCTCTGAACGGTAAAATCACCGGAAGCAGTAACTGTTCCGTTGTTCAGTATGTATCCATCATTTTGAAGAATAATAGGACCAACAGCATTGAATGTTGAATTTTTACCAACAATAATTTGTCCTCCGCTGTTGGACGTAATTCCTGCTGTATTCATCGTTGAAGCTTCTTCTGCAATAAAAAATATTTTTTTTCCCGGACTCAGACCAGGAGTAATTTTTAATGATGCCCCGTTAGTAGTCCAAAATCTGGAAATACCATTCAACGTAGCACTCCCTGTTAACTCAGCACCCGTATTATGAGCAATAAACGAGAATGTATCTGCTTCCGATACCAGAGTATTGATTTTGGTGTTATCTGCAAAACTTTCAATCGTATTATTCAGAGCTGTTGTTCCGATTTGAACATTGACCAATTGAACATTGGGAGCACAAATTTTTACAGTAACATTTTTAAAATTAGATACCACTGTAAAAAATGATCCGCCGGTAATACAGATAACCTGATTATCCGCCGTAGCAGTAATAGCAGCATTAGCCGTATAAGAAACTGCGCAGGAAGTACATTGAGCGTTTGCCTGCCATGCAGCAAACAATCCCAACATTAAGGCATATAGGAAATTTCTGACCATAAAGATTTAAAATTGTAAAAAGTTAGAAAAATTCAATTTCTAGCACACCACATAATGCAAAATTAATTCATTCACAAGCATTTATAAAATATTAACGATCAATTTAATTGTACATTTAAGATGTTATTTTAAACTATTGCAAGAATTTTATAATCAATTCAAAAAGTTATATTTTTCAACATCTTTTCCTGCTTTCTAGCTGGCGACTCCAGGAGTTTTTTAAAATCAGTTTACAAATAAATATTAGCCGTGACTGGAAATCCATATCAAACTACTCACTGGATTTATTGGTCTCTTTTCTAAATATTGAATATAAGCAAAAGGCGAAAAAGTAAATTATAACTTGTTAAAAACCAATTTAATTACCTGAATATTTTTCCTGCTATGGTTTCATCATCACCTGAGATAATCGTTTATCATTAATCACGTTGCATGTGCGGCATTTCAACACATAGCAGTCCAGTTCAAACAACTTCATTTATAACGTAATTTTGCATCCTAAATTAATTTGCTTACATTTGTATCGGCAGACTGGTACGACCAGCTCCTGTGAACCTCCCCAGGTCCGGAAGGAAGCAAGGATAAATGGTTGTAGCGGTGCGATATTCAGTTTGCCTTTTTATTTTTTCCTCTTCTTAATTTCAATTTCTGTAGTTATCTTTCCTGAATGATTAAGTGAATAACAGATTCTTATACTGTTAAAACGTTTTGTTTTAAATCACGTAAGCATTTATTAAAACAACTGGATACATTAAAATAAATCTACTTTATGAAATTCTTTATCGACACAGCCAATCTTAATGAGATCAGAGAAGCACAAGAGCTTGGCATTTTAGACGGTGTAACGACGAACCCTTCTCTTATGGCCAAAGAAGGTATCTCCGGAAAAAATAATGTATTCAAACACTATAAAGCAATCTGCGATATTGTTGACGGCGACGTAAGTGCTGAAGTAATTGCCACCGATTATAAAGGTATTATTGAAGAAGGTGAAGAACTGATCACCATTGATCCGAAGATCGTGGTAAAAGTTCCGATGATAAAAGATGGTATCAAAGCCATTAAATATTTCTCTCAGAAAGGTATCCGCACAAACTGCACGTTGGTGTTCTCTCCGGGACAAGCTTTGCTTGCTGCAAAAGCGGGTGCAACCTATGTGTCTCCGTTCATTGGCCGTCTGGATGATATCTCCCAGGATGGCATGGAACTGATTGCACAGATCGTTGGCATTTATAGAAATTACGATTACCAGACAGAAGTACTTGCAGCTTCTGTACGTCATACCATGCACCTGATCAATTGTGCGGAAGTAGGCGCAGATGTTGTTACTTGTCCGCTGAATGTAATCACAGGCTTATTGAATCACCCACTTACAGATAGTGGCTTAGCGAAGTTTCTGGCTGACCATAAAAAAGTCAACGGTTAATTTCCTGTACAAAACATTGGTAATAGTCTTTCTATGAAGTAAATTCGTGGAAAGACTATTTATTTTCTGGATATTCATATGGAAGAAGAGATTTTCGTTCAAACCCCTTTTGGATCTGATATGTTTATTATCAAAGTAAAAGGGAAAGCGAAGATTCCTGATTACATTCAGCTCCGGGATGAGAAGATGGTGCTGATTGCTTATTTCAGAGCAGACAGGCCTTTAAAAATGGTTAAGAAACTTGGCCTTGAAGGCAGAGAAGATGAGTTTCTGCAATTGATCCAGGATTTACCTTTTGGCAAATTACAAAAGTTCGCATTAGTATAAAGTAAGATATGACACAGTCAGACGAACCTGTATTAGAATTAACAAACGCTGATATTTTTCAGGAAGACCAGTTGATATTGGATGATGTTTCATTCAGAATCAACAAAGGTGAATTTGTTTACCTGATCGGCCGCACAGGCTGTGGCAAGTCTTCTCTGCTGAAAACCCTTTATGCCGATCTTTCTCAACCTAAAGGAAAAGTTACGGTTGCAGGCTTTGCCGTTGAAAATATAAAACGAAAAAAAATTCCTTTCTTACGAAGAAAGCTGGGCATTATCTTTCAGGACTTTCAATTATTGAACGACCGCTCTGTTGCTGACAATTTGATCTTTGTCATGAAAGCTACAGGATGGAAAGATTCAGCCAAGATCAAGAACCGTCTGAACGATGTATTGATGCGTGTAGGCTTAACTAGTTCCATGAATAAAATGCCGCATCAATTGTCCGGCGGAGAACAGCAGCGTGTTGTAATTGCGCGTGCCTTACTGAATGAGCCGTTGATCCTGCTTGCTGATGAGCCCACAGGAAACCTGGATCCCGAAGTGGCAGAAGAAATTCTTAAACTATTTTTTGAAATCAACAGAAACGGAACAGCTGTATTGATGGCAACGCACAATCACCAGTTTTTATTAAAATACCCGGCACGTACGTTACGGGTTGCTGATAAAAAAGTGGTTGAACACGGGATGCATGCATAATGAAAGGCCTCTCGATCTTAATTCCGGTTCATGAATACAATCCTGCTGAATTAATCCATGCGCTGCACAAGCAGTGTTCTTCTTTAGGTATAGTCTATGAAATCATCATTATTGACGATGCCAGCTGCACGTCATCTTATTTAAGCTGGAAGCCAGACTTCGATAAAGTTCTTAACCTGCATATCTACCGGCTTGAAAACAACATTGGCCGTGCGGCGATCCGCAATGAACTAATTAAAAAATCTTCATTCGACTGGTTGTTATTTCTGGATGCAGATACCATACCCTGCACAGAAACTTTTTTAAAAAACTATCTTCCTTTCCTCTCCATAACAAATACATGTGTATGTGGAGGAACAGCTTATGCTCAACACGCGCCCGCTCCGGATCAACAATTGAGATGGATCTATGGCCGGAAACGTGAAGAGATTGCTGCAGAAAAAAGAAACAAAAATCCATTCGATACATTCACATTAAATAATTTATTGATCCGTAAGGAAGTTCTGTTACAATTTCCGCTGGATAATTCCATACAAAAATATGGTCATGAAGATACCTTGCTCGGCATGACCTTAGCGTCTAATGGACTTACCATCATTCATATTGACAATTTTGTTTACCACGAAGGATTAGATAACAACGAAGTTTTTTTAGGAAAAATAAAACAGTCAATCGAAACACTGGTAGAACTGTACAGCCAAAACAAACTTCCTTCCAGAACGAAATTAATAAAACTTCACAACAGGTTGGCAGCATTCAAACTCAACAAATTTGTTGCCTATTGTATCAAGCCGTTTATTCCTGCCATTGAAAAAAATCTGCTCGGCCCTGCTCCTTCCTTGTTCTATATGGACTTACTGAAATTATGGTACTTTGAAGAGTGTCTGAAGTCTAAACTATGATTCTTCTGATTTAGTTGATTCAAATGATTAAAAATGATTTACGCTCTCATTAAACATGGCAAAGACGACCATTGATTCAAATATTTTTTAATTCATAATTTATAACTCATAATTCATAATTGTTCCATGTTACAATTAAAAAACGTACACCACATCGCTATCATCTGTTCGGATTATGAGCGTAGCAAAAAATTTTACACCGAAGTTTTGGGTTGTACTATTGTGCTTGAAACATTCCGGGCTGAGCGCAATTCCTACAAACTGGACCTGGCTATAAACGGAACATACATTATTGAATTATTTTCCTTCCCCAATCCACCTGTACGCCCGAGCCGTCCGGAGTCATGCGGATTGAGACACCTGGCCTTTTCCGTTGATAATATTGAAAACTCAATTGAATATTTAAAAAGTAAAGAAGTAACCTGCGAACCGATTCGTATAGATACTTTAACCAATAAGCGCTTCACCTTCTTTGCTGATCCGGATGGATTACCACTGGAGCTGTATGAGAGTTAATGCGTAATGCTGAATGCAGCATAAATTCCATCCGGCACGGCGGAAACAAACAACAATTCGCCGCGGCGAACCAAACAGCAGAAAATTTCACAACATGTGTCATTAAAATAATTACTATCTTTAATAACTTTCAACATACACAGATAAAACGATGAGTTACATTGATATTTTTATTCCATTTTCAGCAGGCATCATCCTGTTTCTTTTTCCAGACATTCTTATAAAGAAACAGGATGCAGAATATGAAAAGAAAAAATCCATATTCAAGAAAGGCGGCATGGTGCTGCTGGGTGTTTCGGCTCTTTATTTGCTGGTTTTATTATTAAGTTCTAGATGAAATTCCAAATAACAAAAAACAAATTCCAAACTGCCAATAATTTCCCAAATACAAATCTTTAAATATTTTAAAAAATATCTTTGCTGTAATAATTACCAATCGCTTTCCGATTCTTTTGGAATTTGTTTTTTGTTATTTGGAATTTATAGCTAAGCAAGCCTTTGACGTTAAGCTTTAGGTTTTACCAAACCGTACTTCCTTTCCGCTAGCGCTACCATAAACGGAAACAGCGAATCATATTCGTTTACAACATCGCCTTCAAGAATTGCTTCGGTAAGATCTGCTTTTATATCTCCGATTACTTTTCCCGGCTTGAGATCAAAAGTTCTCATAATATCCTCGCCGCTAACCACCGGCTGGAACAAACGCTGCTGGTCTTTCTCTTCTACTTCAACCACCTTGCGTTCCACCTTATCAAAATTCTCCAGATAGCGCTTTACCTTGTTGTTGTTCTTTGAAGTCACATCAGCGCGGCACAGGATCATCAGATCGGAAAAATGCTCTCCGGCTTCAAACATTAAACGACGTACGGCTGAATCTGTCACTTCGTCTTTCACCAATGAAATAGGCCGTAAATGCAGGCGGACCAATTTGGCCACCATGTCCATTTTTTCATTCAGCGGCAAGCGCAGCTTTCTGAAAATGCCCGGTACCATTCGCGCCCCTTTATCTTCGTGGCCGTGGAAAGTCCAGCCGATACGATCCACAAAACGTTTTGTGAGCGGCTTTGCAATATCGTGCAAAATAGCTGCCCAACGCAGCCACAGGTCGTCAGACACTTTCGCGACATTATCCAGTACCTGTAAGGTATGATAGAAATTATCCTTGTGCGATTTATTATCGATCGATTCAACTCCCTGCAAAGCCACAAATTCGGGGAAAATATCTTTCAGGACACCCGAAATATATAACAGTTTAAATCCATAGGAAGGTGTTTGCGCCAGGATGATCTTATTCAATTCCTGGGAAATACGTTCCATGGAAACAATCTTCAGGCGGTCTTTATTGGCCGTAATGGCATGGAAGGTTGTCGGCTCTATATCAAAGTTCAGTTGTGTGGCAAAACGGATCGCGCGGATCATCCGCAAAGGATCATCTGAAAAGGTTACTAACGCGTCCTGAGGTGTTTTAATGATTTTGCGTTTGATATCTCCAACCCCGTCAAACGGGTCTACCAGCTCACCAAAACGGCTTTTAGTAAGACAAATGGCAAGCGCATTGATAGTAAAATCACGACGCAGCTGGTCGTCCTGCAGGGTACCGCTCTCTACCGTAGGTTTACGTGAGTTAAAATCATACGATTCCTTACGGGCGCCCACAAATTCCAGCTCTACATCACCGGCATTGATCATAGCCGTACCGAAATTCTTAAAAACGTGCACGGCAGTATTGCTACCCATTTTCGCCGCTACATGTTGTGCCAGCTCAATGCCACTACCCAGACAAACAAAATCAATATCCTTGTTCTCGCGGCCCATGATCAGATCGCGCACATACCCACCTACAATATAGGTCTCCAGCCCACATTCATCTGCAGCAGCAGCTACCACCCGTATATGAATATTATTCTCAATCGACGCTTTCAGATTCATACTGCAAAACACGCTATATAAATTACCAATTGCAACTCAGTTTATCATTCCTCGTTGTCTCAACCACTTATCCATCTGATTATATGATAAAAATGATATTCAACGATCGATGGAATCGATTCAAAATGCTTGAAATTGTACTTTCAGCGTTCATAATTCATAATTCATAATTTATATTTAGTGCCCGTGTAAAGAAATTGTACAATTCCGTCCCTTTTCTTATCCCCATTTTTAGAAAAATCAGCAGTTTTAGTTAACTTTGTATCCCGTAAGTCTAAAACGGGATTATGTCTGCAACTAAATATATTTTCGTAACCGGCGGGGTTACTTCATCACTCGGAAAAGGCATTGTAGCCGCTTCTCTCGCCAAACTTCTTCAATCAAGAGGTTTCTCTGTCACCATCCAAAAGTTTGATCCGTATCTGAACATCGATCCGGGAACCCTGAATCCCTATGAGCATGGCGAATGTTATGTAACGGACGACGGAGCAGAGACCGATCTGGATCTTGGCCATTACGAACGTTTCTTAGGCACGCCTACTTCACAGGGCAACAACATTACTACGGGTAGAATTTATAATACCGTTATTACCAAAGAACGCCAGGGTGCATTCTTAGGCAAGACGGTACAGGTGGTACCACACATTACCGATGAGATCAAGCGCAACATCCAGTTGCTGGGCGAGTCAGGCAAATATGACATTGTAATCACTGAAATCGGTGGCTGCGTAGGTGATATTGAATCTCTGCCTTTCCTGGAAGCGGTACGTCAGTTCCGTTGGGAAATGGGCCCTACAGACACCCTTGTGATTCACTTGACATTGATTCCGTATTTGAACGCGGCAAAAGAATTAAAAACTAAACCTACACAACACTCGGTTAAACAATTATCTGAAACAGGTATTCACCCGGACATTCTTGTATGCCGTACAGAACATCCGTTACCTGCTGAACTGCGTAAAAAAGTTGCTTTATTCTGTAACGTAAACATCAATTCTGTGATCGAATCGATCGATGCTGAAACAATCTATGATGTACCGTTGCTGATGAAAAAAGAAAAGCTCGACGAACGTGTATTGGCAAAATTAAAGCTGCCCAACAAGAACGAGCCCGACCTGGAAAGCTGGAAAGTTTTTTTAGGTAAACTGAAGAATCCATTGTCAGAAGTGAACATTGCCCTTGTAGGTAAATATGTAGAACTTCCGGATGCTTATAAATCCATCTCTGAAGCCTTCATCCACGCAGGCGCCATGAATGAATGCAAAGTAAAGATACGTTGGATTTCTTCTGAGCAATTGCAGAAAGATAACCTGCAGCACAACCTGGCTTTTGCCGATGGTATCCTGGTTGCTCCTGGTTTCGGCGAACGCGGATTGGAAGGCAAGATCGCTGCGGTACAATACGCACGCGAGAACAATATTCCGTTCTTCGGAATCTGTTTGGGTATGCAGTGTGCTGTGATTGAATTTGCACGTAACGTGCTGCACTTAAAAGATGCCAACTCTACGGAGATGAATAAAGACACGGCGAACCCGGTGATCAATATGATGGAATCCCAGAAGAATATTACCATGAAAGGTGGTACGATGCGTTTAGGTGCTTATCCATGTGAGCTTACGAAAGGTTCCAAAGCATACGCAATCTATGGCAAGTCCAAGATTATGGAGCGTCACCGTCACCGTTATGAGTTCAACAACAAATACCTGAAGCAATACGAAAAAGAAGGCATGCTGGCAACAGGGATCAACCCGGAAACAAAACTGGTTGAAATCGTAGAATTGAGAGACCACCCATTCTTCATCGGTAGTCAGTTCCACCCGGAATTGAAAAGTACGGTAGAGAATCCGCATCCGATCTTTGTAAAGTTTGTGAAAGCAGCAAACGAATTTTCAAAAGGAAAAAAATAAGAATTTGATAACACAGAATCCAGTACCAGTCTTTATCCGCCACGGCGGAGGTGCTGATAAGAGACAATAAAAAAGACTCACGCTGAAAAGTGTGAGTCTTTTTTATTGTTTAATTCTTGTCGTTATACTTCCAAGGTTTTAAAAACCTTGGAAGTATCTTATATAAAATTCAAGCACGATTATTCATCATCCGTATCACCGAAGAAATACGTTAGACCAATGGTGAAGCCATAATTCTTTGAAACAACATCACCTCTGTGTGCTTCCTGATCAGAGTTCGCGTAATGCGGTTGTGTATTGGTTAAGCCCATATGATACTGGCCGGTAAATAATAATCCTTTAATCTGATAACCGATACCATAATTGATCCCCCAAGCCATTTGATTGAAATATCCGGTATCGCCATTGTTATCATCGGGTACTTTACCTGTTTGTAAGGAACCTGATTGTGAATACTGCGTGTTTACAAACAGACCGGAAGAATCTGCCTGGTAAGAATATTTACCGTTTAATCCAATGCTGAATTGCGGAGCAACGAAGATATTGAACTTACCCGGACCTGCATCAAATGTACCAACAAAGTTTAACGGAACAGATAAATAATTATACGTATTTTTTACGGTTCTGGTATTATTATCACCATCGCCGAATGAAGTTTCTCCGCCCATTACATTAAATAAAACTTCAGGTCTTACAGAAAAATAATCGGATGTTTTAAGATTGATGGCAACACCTGCCTGATAACCAACTTTTGCAGTCTTGGAATTTTCTTGAGTACCTGCATAATCACCTGAAAATTTATAATTTTCATAATTCACATTCAATCCCAATTTAGGACCAATGGTCACTTGTGCCTGAAGCGCAGTAGCTATCAGAAGAAGACAAAAACTTAACTGTACTTTTTTCATATGACTTGTTTTTTAGATGAGAAAAACGCATGGTGTATAGTACGTGCAGCCATAGCTATTCTATCAGGCTTACATTGCACACATACATGCGTGTTGTTTTATAAGTCAAAGCTAAAAAGCAAGCATCAGGAGTTTGTTGCAGATTTTTTGAAATTCGTTATATGTTTTTCGTTATAAAGTTTTATGAGAACAGCATATCTTTCGTTAAACAACGTTTCCATTACTATTCACAGATACAACATAATTCCTGAGTTATTTTTATATTTATATCATGCTAACCTTCGCAGACAAAGCCATTCTTTTCAATAAAGCATTGAATTATACAGGAGCTCCCCTGCCTGCCGGAATTCGAATCATGAATCCGTTCAAGGAATCAATACAAGCGTTAGCGTTAACAGAAATATTCTATAAGAAATATTATAACGACCATCATCAACGTCACCTAATCCTGGGGATCAATCCCGGCAGGTTTGGTGCAGGTTTAACAGGCATTCCCTTTACAGATCCCAAACGACTGGTAAGCGTGTGTAACATCCCTTATACCGGCAAGGTAACACACGAACCTTCTTCTGTTTTTATCTATGACATGATTGCGGCTTACGGCGGACCGGAAAAATTCTATAAAGATTTTTACATCAATTCCCCTTTCCCGCTTGGCTTTACATCATCAAATTCAAAAGGCAAGGAAACCAATTATAATTACTATGATAGCAAAACCTTGCTGCATGCAGTATCAGGTTCTATCGTTGAAAACATCCGCACGCTGATTGGTATGGGAGTCAATACAGACATATGCTTTTGCCTGGGTACAGGAAAAAACGAACAGTTCTTGCGTAAACTAAATGCTGAATATCATTTCTTCAAAAAACTTGTTCCCCTGGAACATCCCAGATATATTATGCAGTACAAAAGTGCGCAGAAACAATTTTATATTGATAAGTATATCCAGTCATTTAAAGAAATTACTCAATGAAATGATATCATTATTCAATGATTCATTCAATAATAAAACCGAATAAGCACCATTTACAAGAAGACATGAAAACAAAACTTTTATTGTTCCTCTTCACATCGCTTCTATTATCCTGTACGGGAGAAAAAGATAAAAATTCAATCGTGGCGCAGGTCAAAAAAAATAATATCACTACTGCCTCCAATTCTACAACACTTGAACATGAGATTGCCAAACAACAGACTTTCACAATCAGTAATTCAACAGACACACTGATTGAAGGAGCCAAAGGCACATTGATTTTTATTCCGCGGGATGCGTTCGCCGGAGCACTACCTGATAAGCCGGTTAAAATAGAATTAAAAGAATATTATACCAAACAGGAATTCATCGCAGCCAACCTGACAACCACTTCAGATGGCCAACTGCTGGAAAGCGGCGGCATGATTCATATACGTGCCATGCAGGATGGTTCTGAGCTAACATTGAAAAAAGATATACCATTGCAGTTATATTTCCCCCGCAAACAAGACCGCAAAAATATGGAGCTATTTTCTGGCACACGTGATTCTTCCGGAATCATGAACTGGAAAAAACAAAAGCACGCTGCTGAAAAGATCAACGCACCGCAACCTGCTTCAACTTCAGAAAAACAAAAACAAGGGGCCTATATGATGCAGATTGAACCTTATGGAGGAGACATATCTGTACGTATTGCACAGCATGAAGATGATTCAACATTCTTTTTAAAAGGCAGGAAAGAGCGTTTACAACAATACATATATTCAAAAATTATCGCTGAACCTTCCATAGCTTCAGATTTCTTAAAACTGAATGGATTGTATAGACTTTTTTTTGACGTAAATAAAGATGGCAAAATAGTTAATGCCAGTATTGGTTTATATATCTTTTATGAGGGCCACAACATCAGGCAAACCCATGACAGCTTAATTTTAAGTAACGCGAAACCTGTCACAGATCATTTCTTTAAATATTTAACCGAAGCCCCAAAGGTATATGCAGGAATCAGCATATCCGGTCAGCAATTTGATACACAACAGGATTTTAATGTTTACTTCAACAAAAAGTATGAAAAATCTTCCCGGAAAAAAATTCAGCAAATAGACAAAGATGAAGTCAACTATTATGTCTTTCACTCAAACAGCACCGGCTGGCTGAACTGTGATGCTTTCGTTAAAATTGATCTTTCACAAAAAATAAGCATGGTGATAGAAAGTGCAGATACAACTGCCAATGTTTTTTTTATATATGAAGAACTGAACAGTGTTGTAAGAGAAAACAAACGTGATGGTAACCAGTTAACTTTTTCATCTATTCCTTTGAATAAAAAAGTTAAAGTATTTTCAATTGCAACCATTGATGGCAAAGACAAAATAAGCCTGCAACAGTTCACAACAAGTAAAAATCATACAAACATCAAACTTGAATATATTAATTTCGATCTTCAAAAAATAAACGCCTTTTTAAGATAAAAATATTGAGACATGATATAGGAATTGTTTGAACGGCAAAACAATTCCTATACCATGCTTACTTCTCCAGGAACTTCTTCAACCCATCCAGCATCATGCTCCAGTTTTCTTCTGAATGTTTCTGTTCTTCTTCTGTGTTATTATTATCCTGCGTCAGTTCTACTTCCACGCCAATGTGGAGCTCAAATTCAGATAAGGTAATGGTGACAATGTGATAGTTTTCCGGCAGGTCTGGCTTTCCGCTCAGCGGACTGTAATGCGAATACTGCAGCCTTTTTAACTTATCCAGTTGAAGAATTTCTCCTTTGTCCTCATAAGCCTTGCCTTTCCATTCTCCTTTCCATACAATAGAACTACCTTTTTCCCAGTCTGAAATGACATCGGTACCAAACATATACTGTTTGATCTTTTCCGGATCGACAAGTGCATCCCAAACCTTTTTAAGCGGTGCATGAATAATTTTCCGTGTGCGGGCAATGTATTTTGTTTCCATAGCTTACTCGTTATTCGTATCCTTAAAGCTACCGATTTTAAAAAGCCCGCGTTTACACGATTTCAAAATACGTTTACATAATTTCAAACATTTCGTTTGAGTGATATATATTACTTTGGAAGAGAAATAGTAAAGCGGGTGAATTCGTTTTCTTTCGAATCAATCTCTATATGTCCGTTCAGCCGGTCAACATGTTGCTTTACAATATAAAGACCCAGCCCTACCCCCGAAGGATTTACATTATTGGCACGATAAAACATCTGGAAAATATTTTTAAGATATTCCTCTTTGATTCCAATGCCATTATCTTCAAAAACGAGAATCTGCTGATCATCGGACTGGCGGAAGATAACAAGCAGAACATTTTCAGCTTTCGACTTATCCATGTATTTAATAGCATTTTCAATAATGTTTTGCACAATGGAAAACAAGGTAAACTGCTCGGATTGAATAATAGTATTTTCCGGTATTTGTATTTTGAAATCGATTTTCTTTATATCCGGGTACGCAACCAGATTTTCCTTTATACATTCATGAATCAATGTATAAATATTCACAGGCTCTATTTTGAGCTCTGTGCGGTTGTGTTCAGCAATCTGCAACAGAGAGTTTAATATCTGCTGTAAGCGTTTAGAAACAGCTCCGATATTTTCGAAATAAATATTTTTATTTCCCTCATCCCGTCGACCCAGATCACATAATCCATCAATGGATTTCAATGGACCTTTAATATCATGGGAAGCCCTGTACAACAACATATCCAGATCATCGCTTTTGGTCTTGATTAATTCCTCCTGGTATTTGATCATCTGTATATTCCGGATTACCTGCTCTTCAAGCATCTGCTTATTCAATGCGTCTGCTTTTAGTTTATTCAGTCTGTAAGCATTTGCAACTGCCAGTAATAAAGATTGAATAATAAGGGCATAATAAAGTGAATAAAATACATCTGTAGTACAATCGATAATATTCGCATGCCACAGTACGTTGATCAGATATCCGGCAAAGATTACAGCAAAGCTGACACTGAATAAAGTCGCCGTTTTATTTTTTTCAAAACGGGAGACAACGGAAAAAACTAAAACAAGCAGAGGCGCCGCGAGATCCAGCCACATTACCACCAACGGATAATTTTTATATAGCAATAAAAACGGCACACGAACAATAACAAATGTGATTATCAAAAACGTGAACGATCTGAAGCTTTTAAGTTCAAGAAAAAAACGACCATATAACAATGTCGAAACAGACAGAATAAAAAATAATGCATTCAGTGTATAATCAATCAGCCAGGGTGCGTCGGCAAATATATTAACAAGGGCTGTGGAATCTCTGTAACTCATATACAATCCCTGAATAAATATATATGCCGAATAAAATAAGTAAGCCTTATCACGCAAACTGAAATAAATACTTACATGATAGAAAGTCATCATGATTAATCCGCCATAAAAAAGGCCAAACAGATAAAATTCAAAAACACTTTTTGAAAAAAGGTCTTTATGTTCTACTAATGCAAAATCATACTGAGTTGCATTTTCATTCTTTAATTTTATATATACAATAACTGTATCATTTTTCGGAACAGGGAAATCAACCGTAAAATTTTTATGTCGTATTTCCTTTGTTGTTGAGTCGGGCGATGCGAAACGGTATTGCTTATGAAAAAGTTGTTTGGAATGTTGAAAGGTAAAAATATCAAGTGAATCTATGCTGTAATTATACGAAACAAAAAACCAATGATGGTTAATAGAAGAATGGTCGGTTAATATAAACTTTGCCCAATAGGTTGAAGAAGGATTTTTGTTCGACAAAAAATAGGTGCTATCATAACTGAACCGTTCAACTTGGATACTTTCAACAGATTTATGTGCATTGGTCTTATCTTCAAACACCTGAAACAGATCACTTCTTAAAGGGTAATATAACCGATCATTCCGTAATTCCAGTGTCTTCTGGGCTTGCAAGGTAAAAACTCCTATAAGGATTAATAAACCTGAAAGGAAAATCTTTTTAAGGAAATTCTTTTCTGTTAAATAATCACTCTTATAGATTTGTTTCATAGCAATAATAACGTACAACAAGATACCTATATTTTGGCAAACATGTCCATTTTAATTACTATGAACATACATTTCCCTTCCAAATGCTGTTAGATGTTATTGCTTTTATGCTCTATTTCCTTCGTCATGTGCTGGGCATCATATTTTCAGGAAATCCCCTATATCATACGTACACTGAAAGGAAGAAGTTATTTTATAAACCTGAATAAAAAAATTCCAGTCACAGAAAAATAGTAATTTCGCCATGACCGGAATCGTAACAAACTTTAGGGATCTTAAAACATCCAGGCTAAGCCAACATAACCACCGTATGTTTTTCTGGATGCACTTACAATGACATTATACGTTCCATCCTGGTTCGTTGATGAGTCCATATTTACAAGACCATAAAACCCTCTAAAGCCCAGATCAAGACGGAAACTATGACTTTTATTCAACGCGAATTCAAGTCCCGCACCATAAGCTACACCTACATCACCTTTTTTCAATGCCACTACTGCTTTTGCTGTATCAGAACCATTGCTGCCTGAAGTTTCTAAATTAGAACCTACATTGATTCCGAACTGCGGACCAGCAACAAAATTCAAATTAACAGGTGCAGCTTTATTTGTATTAAGAGATAACAACACAGGTATATTTAGATAGTTGATTGTCAAATCACGATTCAAACTTCCATCAGCATATTTCTGATTGATCTGGTAATAATTAATCTCTCCCTGTATGCCCAGGTTCTGAGTAAAATTAATTCCAAGCATGCCACCGAAACCATTACTCATCGTAAAGCTTCCTTCTACAACGCCGTTAGAAGAATTCATATCAATAGAAGAAAATGTTGGCATATAGCGTATACCAAATTCTATATGTTTTAATTCATCGTCATCTTCTGCTGATTTTTTTTCAACGTTTATGGAAGATACAGACGATGAATCTTTCCCTCCGGAAGTCTCTGCAAATAGCATTGTCGCGGTCAGAAAGAATAATGGAATGAATATTACGTGTTTTAGATTTTTCATAGCAAATATGTTTTAGGTTGATTGTCTTTATATTTCTGTATTCAAATTTGAATCATTAAAAAGAATATGAGATTACATCTTTATAATTTTGAATTACATTTTTTTCATATGCCATTGGATCACAATACAAACCATTTTCTTCACTTAAGCGTATGTATAGATTCATTTGTTGCTCAATTATTATGGAAGAAAATAATCGTGAAGAAGAATTTACCATGGCTGAAGCTATTACTCTTTCATCAATGCCAAATGAAATTGATTGCATGGATCTTGAAATTAATTCAGATGAATGTTTTGAAAACGCATACCGGATTGCAGAAAAATACCCGGAAATACTAATTGTTGAGGGTCTGATTCTGTTGCGGGATAAAGACAATGGATTTTTTGCGATACCTCATGTATGGAACAAATCAGGCGATTGCTATTTCGATGTTACGAATGAAAAAACCTGGGAGAAAAGAATAAAGAAAAACAATATTGAAAGCATTAATTACTTTCTTGTAAAACTTCACACGCTTGAGGCTCTAAAAGAAAAAGGTTATTTTGAATTTTGTTTCAGTACCACAGAAAACATTGCTGCTATAAAGGATTTTTTATTCAACCACAATCTCAGTAAAAATTAAATCTGAAGAAAAGCTATTTTATATTTCGTTTTATCCCCCTACATTTAATGCGGTTTCACTCTTTACGAAATAATAAAATGCACGCAGCTTCAAAAATATTTTTCATATCTGTACTTCTTATAGGAATGCACTCCTGTATCACACCCAAAGATGCCCGCGTACTGAAGAAAAACACCAAAGAATGGAGGGACGCACCTGCTGTGCTGGAAGCATATTCAGACTCACCATTTTCTGCTTCATTTTTAACACTACGCAAAAATAATAAATTTGAACGCGTTTCAAGCGGCATCATCCAATCTTTTCATGCAGGCAGCTGGACAATCAACCAGGATACAATTAAACTTTCCTATGTAGATAGCAAGCATACAATTGTAGAGAAGCAATATGTATTAATCGACAGAAAAACATCTACTCTGATCTTTGAAGGCGACTCTATTCCTGAGTATATGAGACTAAAAATCATGCTTAACGATCTGTAAAAAATATTACACTTAATACTCTTCAGGCATTTCTATTTTCAAATTCCTTAGTATTGCAAAAGACTGTTTGTTTAAAGGGCCTACTTAGTATAGTAATATTTCTACAAATAATATCACTCCTGTTACAAAGTTCCAACAACAGATAATTTCCGTCCTTGAATAACGTTACTGTGGTAATGATTTTATAAAGAATTCATAATTGTAATTGACGATTTAAAAAATTAAACATACATTTAAGCAAAATTCAAAGCATCTTTTTAAGTATTTCAGGTTACCTCTATACTGTAAATCCCATTAATACTAAAACTTTATCAACTTTTTAATTCTTTCAATGTTACGCATAAAAATTCTGGTCTTATTTTTTTTACTCTTATTTCAAGTAAAGGGGCAAAACTTAGTACCTAATTCAAGTTTTGAGAATACTTTCAGTCTCCCATGTTCCTGGATAATTCCACCAGCATCTACGTTCAGCAGTTTTATGATGAATTGGACGATGCCTTCTGACGGATCAAGCGACATATACAGTACATCGACCTCAACAAGCTGTTTTTCCAATTGCCTGTCAACCAGTTCCG